>CADBNQ010000298.1 GCA_902796045.1 uncultured Lachnospiraceae bacterium
AAGGGGTTATCGTGATAATGCAGCCCATGCCTTACCCCGATAACCCTGTTTACTGCGACGCCTCAATTCTCATAGTGCTGTGATCCTGTGATTACAGGAAATCATAGTATAATTCAATGTATTCTACCATCTCATCCTTGGTAAAGCCCTTCTGACTCATATTGAGGCGGTCATACTCCTGCAGAGCTTTTACAGTAAGATCTGCCTTTGAACTGCATGTCCTCTTGAGGGGTGTGAGAACACTGTCCAGATAGGCCTGGGAGTTTTCCGTCATGTTAGTTATGGTACCTCCGGTAACCAGATCAAGCATGTCAGGAGTCAGCTGCTGTTTGATCTTGTGATTGTCATTTCTTTTCATTATAGTGAGCTCCTTTCTCGGATATTGTATATGATTTCCTTAAATCTGTGATCATTTTATCATGTGTACTGTCATAGAAGTGTCACATCTGATATTGTATTTATTACAGGTCGGATGTCAAGTCTTATTTAGCAATGGGTGCTATTTTTCCTTGCATATTGCATAAAGATAGAATAAAATCTAATAGTAGAGAACAACTCTTTAAATCCAGGCAGACAGAGAGTCTGCACAGCGAAAATCACAGTATGGAGGAGGAGTATTATGAGATTGAAGAAACTAGTGTGTTTTGGCCTGATTTTAGCCATGATCACTTCTCTCGCGGGCTGCGGGGGTGAGGGACCTGAGGGTACTTCGGGGACCGGATCCGGTAAAAATGCTGCTCCTGCAGAGATATCAGAAAAGGATGTTTCAGTCACCTGGGAAGACAGCCGCATATACCCTCAGCTGACTTTGGGGCAGTATAGAACGATTTCTACCTATGGCGTGAAAGGCTATGAAGATGTTCCTTTTATGATGGTGTCTGATTATCTGGATATTCTGTTTGACGGAAGGCAGAAGGTCACGGTGGAAGATGGTGTGATGAAGATCGATGTGAATGGTACCGAGGCGGTGATCGACCCTGGGACAGATACCATTACGGTCGAGAATCCTTCCAGATTCCGATCTAATGACTTTGTTGATGGTGCGATCGTCACTGAACCTGAGTTTAATGTCATTACGCCATCTTCTAAGAATGAATCCCTGCAGACAGATGTCAAGCCTGTAAAGATAGCCCTCAAAGATTATCACATGCCGGTGATTCCTTATGAGGATGGCATCATCATGCCGTTCCTTGCTCTGCAGAACAGCCTGGGAGCCATCATGATGAACACCTGTCTGGCTTACAACGGCAAGGATTATTACAATGCCTTTATGGCAGACCAGTTTACAAGTGAGGAGGGGAATGAGGCTGCCAAGGACAGTCCCTATATCAGGGCCATCTACTCCGGCCCCTTCAGTGAAAAGAATAAGACCAGCCAGGCTTATGCGGATTATGGATATTATTCTACCTGTCTTCTACTGGATCTGACCTTCGGCCATAAGAAAGAGAAGAATATACAGAGCTTTGACGAGTATTTCACCAGGCTGAGTGCCAAGGATACCATGTGCTCTACCAATCCTTCAGCTGCTGCTACAGCAGAATTCGTCCTGTTCAACTATCTTTTTGATTCCGGTCATGACGGCGTGTTCAATACAGACAGTGTATTTGGCAAGCTCCAGAAGGTCGACAAGAAGGATGTTGAAGAGATTGTCGATGATATTAAAGAGTCGGATCAAGGCAAGGAGCTTTTTGAAGAGGAACAGAAAGCAGAAGAAGAACCGGATCTGCCTCTGGAGCTCATTTTAGGTGCGTTATTTGAGAAGGGGCTCAAGATTCCTGAGGTGGCACCTCTCTATGCATGGTCATTCTATTATGAAGCTGCCAGACCGGAAGATTACGGGAATCTGAGACTGGATTACGTGGATGACACGGCAGTGATCTATTTCAGATCCTTCGTTGAGAATCCGTTCAGGGATCCTTCATTTTATCTTGATCCGTTGAAGAAAGAGGACGAGGAAGACAGTAATTTTGCTTTCTTCTATAACTGTTTTAAAGATATCAAGAAACATAAAAAAGTGAAGAATGTCGTCATCAATATCTGTGATAACGGCGGCGGAAATGTGGCCGGTCTGGTTTCCATACTGGGATTCCTTTCTAAAGACGGAGAAGTGAGATTTACAGATATGGACATGGTTGCTGGCAACTACAGAGAAGAGTTCTATCATGTTGACACCAATCTTGATGGTGCCGATGATGACAAGGATGGCTTTGGCGGACAGTATGACTTCTATATCATGTGCAGCGGTGAATCCTATTCCTGCGCCAATGCTCTGCCATATTTTGCTCAGAAGGACGGCCTTGCCAAAATCATAGGTACAAAGCCCGGCGGCGGGGACTGTGTTGTGGGATACTTTATCGACGCATATGGACGCTGCGCCTTCTACTCTTCCTTCCTCAAAATGGGAAGACAGGAAGGCAAGAAGTTTGTCTCCGACGAGAAGGACACGACAGTTGACTATAACATGATGCCTTCGATCACAGACATTGACAGTGTTCCCTGGTTTGATGCCAAAGGCATCACCGAGGCAGTCCACCAGTATAAGTCCGGCAAGAAGCAGGCTGTCTATGGAGATGATAAAGATGAAAAGACCGATGACAAAGAGGATGAGCTGGACATAGACGATTTCCT
>CADBNQ010000299.1 GCA_902796045.1 uncultured Lachnospiraceae bacterium
CAGCAGCTCTTCTCCCAGAACAAGATTACCATGATCAATATCTGGGCCACCAACTGCGGTCCTTGCATCAAAGAGCTGCCGGAACTGGAGAAAATGAATGAAGAATTCAAGGAGAAAGGCGGTGCTATCATCGGTCTTGTGAACGATGTACCGGTGGGGAACAATAAGTACCTGCAGGAGGCCCAGACCATCGTCAAGGAAACCGGCGTGACCTTCCCCAACCTGAAGGTATGGGACGGATTTGAAAATGACCTGGAAACCGTTGGTACTCCTGTCACCTATTTTGTGGACAGCAATGGCAAGCTCGTCGGAGAGCCAATCTTAGGTGCACACGTAGACAAGTATAAAGAAAAAATGGAGCAATTTCTCTCCGAAGCTGAATAGAATAATCATAGATTATTGTTTTAACATGTTTAATCGTGAAGATTTGGGAGTCGGTTGGAGCAATCTGACCGGCTTCCTGTTTGCTTTACCATTGTTCTGAAGGTAAATTCTGTGATACGATAGATGTAGAGTAAAAGGCAGAAAGTGCTTTTGGAGAGGAAGGACCAGGCATGAAATATAGCGTTGATACATACAGACTTTATCAGAGCGAGAAACTCTTTTCACATACTGTCCGCATCCATGTCAGAATGAAGGATTCTGTCGATATAAACGTGCTGGACCATGCGGTTAATTCTGCTATCAGGCGATACCCTTACTTTGCCGTCCGGGTAACAGTTGATGATGACGGCGGATATCTTCTTGTTCCGAACGATCAGAGGATTGTCGTGATGCCTACGCCCAGGAAAAGTCCAAAGCTTGGTAGTAACAGCGTTAATCATCATTTGCTCTTTGTGGACTGCTCGGGAAATGATATTTTTTTCAACATCAGTCATACCATGTGCGGAGGTAAGGGGCTTTTGCCGTGGGTCATGACAAATGTATATGAGTATGTCAAAGAAAAATATAACGTAGAACTATATGCTCCTGAAATCAGAAAAACAGACAGCAATCTGCTTCCCGGGGAAACACTTGAACCTACGATAGATATGCTGACAAGGGAAGAACCAATATATAAAAGAAATACACAGAAAGCGCCGGTTCTTGGCCTGGATTATTTGAACGGATTGTTCAATCCGTTCAAAAGAGACCCGAATTATTTGGTCGCTGTTATCAATAAGGCAGACCTTCTGAAAGTCTCGAAAGCTAATGATTCAAGCGTGCTCTCTTTTTTCTTTATTATATTCGCAAGGGTCATGGACAAAGTATTCCCAGAGAAAAACAGAGTAATTGTAGGAGAAGCAGCCCATAATATGCGTGATAGTGTGGGGCTGCCCAATACACATTGCGACTTTCTAAGTCATGTGTATGTGAATTTTGACAGAGACAATTTAAATGATGATCTGGAAAAACTGGGAACATGTACCAGAGGGCAGATCATTCTTCAGACAGATCCGACGGTCAGCCATGAACAGGTAAGAGAACTGTTTGAATTATATGAAGCAGTCGATAAAGAGCACGGTCTTAAGGCCAAAAGAAAATATATGGCTGATCACAGCCTTTCTACCGGCAAAGATGCACAGCATGGGAGTTTTATTGTCAATTACACAGGGCAGATGGACTGGGGAGAGATTTCGGATTACGTTGACTGGTATGCTTTTGTTATTGAAGGACATTTCACGGTAGAGATAACAGCTATGGATGACAAGATTATTGTTGGCTTCATGCAGCTCATAAAAACGGATAGGTACATCAATATTTTTCGGCAAGAGCTTAAGAAGGTGGGTATTTCATGTACGATTGAAGGGCCTTTTCCAAAAAGGCTGCCAAAGCATGAAGTACCATTAAAATAAGAGCTTATCGCACCTTTTTATTTCTACATCACATCCCAGAATCTGTTTTCATACTCAGCGCATTTGCGGAAGATCAGCCTCAACTTTTCGGCCAGGTTCGAAGGGATGTCTGCAGTTTCCTTATCCAGCAGATCGATCCATTTCTGATTTGCTTCTATATATTCCGGACAGGTGTAAGCATCGAACCAGCTTTTATAGGGAGAATGGGACAGCTCCTCCCTGTACTTCGCACTCACATTCTGGCCGATATAGGCATAAGCCCATGAACATTGCAGCAGGGCCGTCAGGCCGGCAAGCAGGCCTTCCTGCGGTAACAGGTTCCGCATATACTGCAGGTATTCGGCAGCTTCCGGAACCAGGCTGCAGTTCTTGATCTGTTCCTGCGTGATGCCGGCCTTTTTCATATTTGGAAGATGGACGCGGTTGGTTTCCCGCTCTGTTTCCTGAATGACGTCAAGCAAAAAATCCTCCAGGAAAGGATCATCCGTATACTTCAGCATATATTTAAGAATATCGATGTAGTCCAGAAGATACAGATAATCCTGGAGCATATAGTTGCGGAAACGGTCTATCTCAAGAGTCCCTTTTGCCATTTCTGTCACAAATGGGTTTTCTGCGGCCTCTTTCCACAGATCTTCGGCTTTCTCAAAAAGTGTTTGTGTATACTTCATATGGCAGGTCCTTTATTTTTCCGCGATGATCGCGACATAGCCTCCGCTTTTATATCCGCTCGACACCTCTTCGGGTTCTTCATTCGTATAGAAGGGATTCCGGATCAGG
>CADBNQ010000300.1 GCA_902796045.1 uncultured Lachnospiraceae bacterium
CCCGAATGAAATCACGAATCTGACGAAGATTCGTTTTAATTCTTTGAACGTTCAAGGTTGTTCTGCTGTTCAGTTGTCAAGATTCAAAAGCTGCCGCAAGAGCGACAGCTTATATATGTTATCACAAGTAAATTTCTCTGTCAAGAGATTTTTTATGTACCCCTCAAGGCTGAATGAATACGTATTTTTGAAGTCGTAGAAAGGCTTCTTCTACCATGGAACGTGGCAGTGCAAGGTTCATCCTGATATGGCAGGGGCCCATGAAAGGTCTGCCATCCTGCCAGAGTACGCCGACTTCGATACCTGCTCTGAGCAGTTCATCCAGACTGATCTCGTTCACTCTGCACCATTCTTCACAATCCAGGAAAAGGAGATAGGTGCCTTCCGGTTTTGTTACTTCAATGCCCGGGAAGTGCTTCCTGATAAAAGAGACGGCGTAGTCGACATTTCCCGACAGTACGGTGCGCAGCTCATCTACCCACTCCTCCCCTTCCGGCTGATAGGCGCCGATCAGGGCATGCATGGAGAGAACATTCATAGAATTATAATGGGTCAGGGAGGCTTCTTTCTGCAGACGATCCCTGAGTTCCGGATGATATATGATGTGGTAGCTGCCCACCAGGCCTGCCAGATTAAAAGTCTTGGAAGGCGCATAAAAAGCAGCTGTCCGCATCCGGGCATCCCGCGAGATCATCTGGGTGGGGATATGCTTCCGGTCTCCCAGGATGATATCCGCCCAGATCTCATCCGAAATGACCTTTACATCATACCTGCGGAAGAGATCCATGGCCTGGCTGAGTTCTTCTCTGGTCCAGACCCGACCACTGGGATTGTGCGGTGAGCAGAGGATGGCTGCATGGATGTGATTTTTCCTGATCCTCTCTTCCATATCCTGATAATCCATCCTCCAGATTCCGTCTTCATCCTGGGTCAGGGGACTGTATTCAATCCGGTACCCTGCATTTGACAGGCTGGATGAAAAGCCTATATAGGCGGGGGAGTGTATGAGTACTTTATCTCCTCCGGAGCAAAAGACACGCAGGGCAGACATCACGCCGCCCAGCACGCCGTTCTCATAACCGATACATGATCTGTCAAGTCCACTGACACCGTACCGTCTCTCCTGCCAGCCTATTATGGAATCATACCATTCCTCTCTGGGATCAAAATAGCCATAAAAGGGATGACTGATCCTGTCAGACAATGCCTTCTGAACGGATGGAGCTGTCGGGAAACTCATATCAGCCACCCACATGGGTATGCGGCTGAAACCATCTCTCACATCTGCACCATCCACCGGCAGCATGTCCAATGCAATGGCATCTCTGCCACGTCTGTCTATAATGCTTGTAAAATCGTACTTCATTAAAGACCTCTTGTTAATCTATGATATCCGACAGGTTCCTCACAATCGCCGCTGCCACCTCAGGTTTATTCATGGAATACACATGGATGTTGCGGATGTCGTTGGCAATCAGGTCGATGATCTGGTCTGTGGCATAGGCAATGCCGGCCTGCATCATACCTGCCGGATTGTCTCCGAAGAAGTCAGCTATTGCCCTGAAGCGGGCAGGCAGTTCCGCGCCCGACATCTCGCAGCTCCGGACCACCTGTCTTCCGTTGGTCATGGGCATGACACCCGGGATGACCGGGACAGTGATGCCCTGTTCCCTGATCCGATAGAGGAAATTATAGAAATAATTGTTGTCAAAGAACATCTGGGTCGTCAGGAAATCTACGCCCATGTCCACTTTTTCTTTCAGAAAACGGATATCCTCTTTGATATGAGCTGCTTCAGGATGTCCTTCCGGGTAGCAGGCAGCACCGATACAGAAATCTCCCTGGCTGCGGATATCCTCAATCAGCTCGGAGGCATGCCTGTACTGATTTGGCAGAGGAAAATCTGCTTCTTTCGGGATATCTCCCCGTAATGCCAGAATGTTTTCAATCTTGTTTTCTTTCAGCTGCCCGATCACACCTCTCACCATCTCTTTGGTGGAAGAATAGCAGGTCAGGTGTGCCAGGGCGGGAATACCCAGATCATGCTGTATATGAGAGGCGATCTTTACCGTATTCTTGCTGGTTCCGCCACCGGCACCGTAAGTCACGCTCATGTAGGAAGGCTTCAGTCTGGCAATCTCATCGGTAGCCTGGCGTACAGAATCAAAACCCATATCTGTTTTAGGAGGAAAGACCTCAAAAGAGATATGAATACCCTCACTCTTTAATCTCTCAATGATCTTCATATGGAAGGTCCTTTCTATCAGTCAGGCCCTGCCATAGTCAGGGCCCGAAAACACATTAGATGGCATCACCATTTTCGATGGCTGTCAGCATATCGATCCGTCTCTGATACTTACCTCCGAGGAAGTCTGCATCCAGCCAGGCGCTGACCACAGCTTTGGCGGTTTCCATACCGATAATGCGTGCGCCCATGGAAATGATGTTGGCATTATTATGCTGTTTGGTCAGCCTTGCGGAAACGGGATCATTACACAATGCACATCGGATTCCTTTTACCTTGTTGGCAGCAAGGGAAATCCCGATACCTGTCCCGCAGATCAGGACGCCGCAGTCTGTCTCTCCGGAAGCAACAGACTGCGCCACTTTGTATCCGTAGACAGGAAAGTCACAGCTGTCCGTGCTGTGGTGGCCGTAGTCGATCACCTCATGTCCCTTTTCTTCAAGCATTTCTTTGATTTCAAGTTTCATGTCATATCCTGCGTGGTCATTTCCGATTGCAATTTTCATAGTCTGCTCCTTTCACAATAATTTAAGTCTCTGATATATAACAGAGAGAACCCGGGTCGGTTTCCCTCAATAATACTCTATTATGTTTGAGGAACAATCTGTATGGACAGCTCATCCAGCTGCTTCTGGTCAACGACATCCGGGGCGCTGGTCATAAGACAGGAAGCATCCTTGATCTTGGGGAAGGCAATCACATCCCTGATAGAATCTTCTTTGGCCATGAGCATCACCAATCGGTCAAGACCATAAGCCAGACCGGCATGAGGCGGTACACCGTATTTGAAAGCGGTGAGGAGGAAGCCAAAACGTTCATGTGCCTGTTCTTTGGTAAAGCCAAGACATTCAAACATTTTCTCCTGTATGTCATCCTGGTGGATCCTGACGCTGCCCCCTCCCAGCTCTGTGCCGTTCAGGACGATATCATAAGCTTTCGCGCGAACCCGGCCGGGATCATCATCTATAAAAGCGAGGTCTTCTTCCATGGGCATGGTAAAGGGATGATGCATGGCCGTGTACCTGCCCTCCTCTTCAGACCATTCCAGAAGAGGGAACTCCGTAATCCACACAAAACGGTAGAGGTCTTTATCAATCAATCCCAGCTCATCGGCGAATTTCAGGCGAAGCGCTCCCAGCACATCGCAGACAACCTTGAACTTGTCAGCAGCAAATACCACCAGGTCTCCCTGCTCTGCCCCCAGAAAACGTATCACACTCTCCAGGAAATCTTCTGAGACAAATTTGGCAAAGGGACACTTCATTCCTCCGTCAGACTTGAGCTGGATGTAGGCAAGACCTTTTGCACCGTAATCCTTTGCTGATTTTTCAATATTCTTCATCTTCTTGGAGGAAACGTCCCCAAGTCCCCTGGCGCAAAGGGCCCGCACGGTCCCGCCGGCCTCCAGAGCACCGGTAAATACACCAAAACCGCAGTCTTTAACAAGGTCTGAGACATCCTGGATCTCCATGTCGAAACGGAGATCCGGCTTATCAGAACCAAACCGGTCCATAGCCTCCTGCCAGGTCATCCTTGGGATAGGGAGACTGACCTCATGGTTGAGGCACTCTTTAAACAGAAAGGCAAGGAGCCGTTCATTGACATCGATCACATCGTCTACGTCCACAAAGGAAAGCTCCATATCGATCTGGGTGAACTCCGGCTGCCTGTCGGCTCTCAGATCCTCATCTCTAAAGCATTTGGCCAGCTGGAAATAGCGGTCGTAACCGGACACCATCAGAAGCTGCTTAAAGATCTGGGGTGACTGGGGCAGTGCGTAAAAGCTGCCGGGGTGGATACGGCTGGGCACCAGATAATCCCTGGCCCCTTCAGGGGTACTCTTGGTGAGCATGGGAGTCTCAATCTCCAGGAATCCTTCTCCGGCCAGAAACTGCCTGGTCAGCATGGCAATCTTGCTTCTCATGATCAGGTTTCTCTGTATATTGGGCCTGCGCAAATCCAGATAACGATACTTCAGGCGCAGGTCATCTTTTACAGTGATGTCTGCGTCAACAGGGAAGGGCGGGGTCAAAGATTCAGAGAGGATGCGCAGAGACTGAACCCTGATCTCCAGTTCTCCTGTCTTAAGAGACTCGTTGAAAGCGCCGCTTCTTTGTTCCACAATGCCTTCTGCCGCAATGACATACTCGGAATGGAGACTGACAGCCTTCTCAAATCCCTCTTTTCCAATGGTCTCTTCCTCAAAGTATAACTGGATCAGTCCTGACCTGTCTCTCAGGTCGACAAAAACCAGACTACCGAGATTTCTCCTCTTCTGTACCCATCCCATCAGTGTCACCTTGCTGCCAATCATCTCTTTTGTAACTTCGGTACACCTGTGGGTTCTTTTCAGGCCTTTCATCGATTCAGCCATAATAATTCGTCCTCCTGTTTAAATATAAAAAACCCGGCATAGGGGTTTATTGTATTCCTAATTTTGTGAGCATATCATACATGTCCTCTGACTGGGATACCTTCTGGAAGGCCAGAAATACCTTCATGTCGAAATTCTTGATCTCATCGATCATGATCTGGATTGCGGTCTCGATATCAAAAGCACTTCTGTATGACCGGTTGGCGATCAGAGCGCCAAAGACATCGCACACCCTCAATATGCGGGCATTTAGAGGTATCTCATCCTTCTTCAGATTGTTAGGATAGCCGCTGCCATCCGCATTCTCATGATGATAGAGCACTGCGGTCACCACATCTTCGCTGTAACCATGTTCCTTGAGGATGGCATATCCCAGGGAAGGATGGAGACGCATGTACCTAAGCTCATCAATGGCAAGAGTGGCCCCTTTCTCCTTATATACATAGGAACGCAGCCGAAGCTTTCCGATATCATGGACCATACCGGCAACAGCCAGGGTGTGCAGCTGTTCTTCCGGCAGTCCCAGGGTCTTCCCCACATAATAGGCCAGGTTGCTGACCACCATTCCATGGATCAGTGCTTCACCCAGGGTCTCCTGCAATGGAGTCTCTATGTCATTTGCTCCATAATTTATCGCCATTTATGTTAACCTTTCATCAGATTTCAATTGAGACCCCCTCCTCTTCAGGAGGTTGATTCCATAAATATTCTCTTCCGGTCGATCATCTCGTCAATTCTGCTGATATAATGGTCAATGTTTTTGACATTCTCTGTGCGCTCGATCCGTCCATCCTGAGGATAGACGAACTTTGTAGATCCGCCCGCACCGCACGAGATGATATCCTGCTTTTCTTCCATGATCAGTATATTGTAAAGGCATTCCTTTCCGGGTATGCTGTAGCCGATATTCTCAAGGTTTCCGGGAATATTCTTCTGTCTGTACATATAGTAGGGTTCCATCCCCATCTTCATGCAGGTCTCATCGACCAGGCGCAGCATGTCATTGCTGCTTCCCTTCACCAGCTTCTGATATCGCTCCATCTCTATGTTCAGGCCGGCTGCTCTTTTGATCGCCAGAGAATGTACTGTCAGGCTATCGGGCTTCATCTCATGGATCTGGCGGAGAGTCTCCCTGATATGGGAGATATCCTCACCGGGCAGTCCCGTGATGATATCCATATTGATATTGTCAAACCCTGCCTCCCTGGCCAGCTGATATGCCTGCCTTACCTGGTCCACCGTATGCTTTCTGCCAATCAGGTCCAGGGTCTTCTGGTGCATGGTCTGGGGATTGATGCTGATCCTTCCTGCACCTGCATCCCGGAGAATCCTCATCTTTTCTCTGTTCACACTGTCAGGCCGTCCTGCTTCCACAGTGAACTCCCTCAGGCCGGAAACAGGAAAATACCGGTGGATCATCTCCATCAGCTGGTCAAGACTTTCCTCACGCAGAGCTGTCGGAGTTCCCCCACCCACATAAATGGTTGTCAGCTTTTTTGCCCTGCAGGCTTCAAAGACATAGGCAAGTTCTTTACCCAGAGCCTCCAGATAGGCATCCATTCTGTCCCCGAACCGGGTCACGGGAAATGAGGTAAAGGAACAATAAAGGCAGGTGGTAGGACAGAAGGGAATCCCTATGTACAGGCTGTATTCCTGTTCGTAATGGTGTCTTTCCAGGATGGTCTTCTCTTTTGAGGCCACACGGCAACATAAGGCTGCTTTCTGCCTGTCCGCCAGATAGGTTTCCGTAAACCTTTCTATAATCTGGTCTTCTTCCATCCCCTCCTGCAGCCACTGCATGACAATCTTGCTGGGGCGGATCCCTGTCAGGGTCCCCCAGGGCAGCTGTCTGCCGCAGAATTCTGAAAAAATCTTATACAAAAACCTGCTCACTGCATTCCGGCAGTGAGCATGGTCCTCATAATCACATTCTATCGTTTGATATGACCTGTGTCCGTCTCCGTCACAGAGCAGGCCGTCAATCTTCCGGGTGCCATATTCGATCTTCAGAAAAAGGCCCTGGCCATTCCAGTCATCCTCCGTCAGCTCGACGATCTTCTCCCTGCTCATAAAAGCCAGGGCGATTGCCCGGACGTCATAGTCATACTCTCTCTTGTTCTGGTACAGGTAAATCATCTGTTTACAAAGGGGTTGGTCTTACGTTCTTCCCCTATGGTCGTGGAAGGACCATGTCCCGGAAATACTACAGTCTCATCCGGAAAACTCATGACAACCTCGTTAACAGATTTCAGCAATGTCTCAGCGTCACCGGTCGGAAGGTCTGACCGTCCGATGCTTCCCGCAAACAGGGTATCACCCGTAAAAAGCCAGCCCTCTTCCATGAAATAATAGCAGCAGCTTCCGAGCGTATGGCCGGGAGTATAGAAACACTGTGCCTTGTGCGCTGAGGTAACCTCAAAAATCTGCCTGTCCTTGATCATCATGTTGGCATGAGTCGTGTATCCTTCCCCGAACTGATCACTGATATTGTACTGCTTTACCATAAGCACTTCCTGTTCTGGCTTTGCAGCATAGACTCTCAGCTTCCAGGGGTCATATTTCTCACGCAGGCCTGCCAGGGCATTAATGTGATCATAGTGACCATGGGTCAGAAGCACGCCGTCAAGAGTAAGTTCATTCTCCTCAAGAAACTCGATCAGCCCCTCTGCGTTGTCCGCCGGATCAATGATCACCGCCTGCCTGATATCTTCATCAACCAGAATATAGCAGTTTGTCACCACCGGTCCCAGCTGGGCACAATATATTTTTAATTCTCCCATCGTATCCTCCTTATTACCCTGTTGTTCTCTCTATGTCTATAACGCTCTCAACATTACGTATCTTCTGAATAATACGGTTGAGCTCCTCTGTCCCGCTGGTCTCGAAGCTCAGCTCCAGAGTCTTTAACCCCTGCTTGCTGGTCCTGGTCTGTATGGATGTGATGTCCACCTTGAGTTCCAGGAAAATCTTGGATATGTCTACCAGGATGCCTGTACGATTGTGGGCATAGATGGTAATATCCGCATGATAAAGCTCTCCTGTTTTCTCGGACGCATTCTCCTCCCACTCGGCATCGATCAGCCTGTTTCTGTCTGCCTCCGGCATTCCGACTATGTTGGCACAGTCTGTCCGGTGAATGGATATCCCCCGTCCCCTGGTGACAAAGCCTATGATCTCATCCCCGGGTACGGGACTGCAGCATTTGGAAAAGCGGACGGAAACATCGTCTGCACCCTTTACCGTGATTCCGGATTTACTCCGGATCCTCTGGGGTTTGTTCTGACCCTTGTTCCGCTCCTCAAGCTGTGCGGCGGCCTCCAGGTCTGTCATCTTCTGCTTCTTCTCTTTATCAGCTTCTTCAACAAGCTTGTTGACGACCTGTCCTTCCTTGAGACCTCCGTGACCCACGGCAGCCATGACTGCATTCCAGTTCCTCAGTCCGTATTTGGTCATCACCTTTTTCTGATATTCAGGCTTACTGTATTCAGAAAGGTTGATTCCTCTGGATCTGGCATACCGGTCTATGAGTTCCCTGCCCTTCTGGATGTTCTCCTCCTTGAACTGGGATTTGAACCACTGGTTGATCTTGGATCTGGCCTGAGAACTGCGGACAATGGACAGCCAGTCCCTGCTGGGACCTTTTGAGTTCTGGGAAGTGATGATCTCCACCCTGTCACCTGTCTGAAGCTTGTAATCGATGGGTACCTGTCTGCCGTTCACCCGGGCACCAACCATGCGGTTCCCTACCGCTGTGTGGATCATATAGGCAAAATCAATAGGCGTAGAACCAGCCGGGAGCGTCTTCACATCACCCTGGGGGGTAAAACAGTAAACCTGCTCTGTAAACAGATCCAGGTCCGACTTCAGGGCAGTCAGAAACTCCTGGTTATCTGACATATCCTGCTGCCATTCAAGGATACGGCGAAGCCAGGACAGCTTCTCCTCTTCCTTGTTCATGCTGCCGCCGCCCTCTTTATACTTCCAGTGGGCCGCGATACCATACTCTGCAGTCCGATGCATATCAAAGGTACGGATCTGTATCTCAAAAGGTCTCCCGCTGCTTCCAATCAGGGTCGTGTGGAGGGACTGATACATATTCTCCTTGGGCATGGCAATATAATCTTTAAACCGGCCGGGAATAGGCGTGTAAAGCTCATGAATCACACCCAGGGCTGCATAGCAGTCTTTGACTGTCTCCACCTTGATCCTGACAGCAAATATATCATAAATCTGGTCTATGGTCTTGTTCTGATTGCGCATCTTCTTATAGATGCTGAAATAATGCTTGACCCGGCCGTTGACTTCAGCCTTGATGCCGGCCTCATCCATATGGTTTTTCACTTCGGCCACGATATCATCAATAGAACCAAGCCGCTCTTCTTTTGTGTTCTGGAGCTTCTCCTCCAGGTCGGTATATACATCCGGCTGCAGATATCTGAGGCACAGGTCATCGAGTTCGATCTTGATCTTGGAGATTCCAAGCCGGTGGGCGATCGGGGCGTAGATGTCCATCGTCTCTCTGGCTTTATCCCGCTGTTTCCCCGGAGGCATGTATTGCAGCGTCCGCATATTGTGAAGGCGGTCAGGCAGCTTGATCAGGATAACCCTGATATCCTTTGCCATGGCAAGAAACATTTTTCTTAAGTTTTCTGCCTGCAGGTCAAGCTTGTCATGAGAATAAGAGAGCTGGCCCAGCTTGGTTACCCCGTCCACAAGGAGGGCAACCTCAGCGTTGAACATGCGGGTCAGGTCATCCAGTGTTATATCGGTATCTTCTACTACATCGTGAAGTAGACCGGCCACAATGGTCTCTTTATCCAGCTCCAGTTCAGCGAGAATCGTGGCTACACAGAGCGGGTGTATGATATACGGTTCCCCGGACCTGCGCAGCTGACCCTTGTGGGCGTCTGTAGCCAGACGGTAGGCCCGCTCAATCATGGAAAAATCAGTCGAGGGATGGTAGGTGCGTACTGTGTTCACCAGATTCTGATAGAGTATATCCGGATCTGTAAAATCTTCTGGTCTGCTGATGTCTTTCTCTGTTCGTTTTATTTTTTTGTCCTGGGATTCCACAGCTTGTCACCACACTTTCCTCTTGATAGTATCTTTGTATTATACACTATTATCTCGACTTATACAAGTTCCCGCTGCAACTCACCCTGATTAATACTCGCTTTTCTTTGCCTCACAGTAAATGCATCGGTATATTCTGTTTTCTCTGTCTGCAAGCTTAAAGACGTGATCGATCCCTCTCTCTACAGAGGTAATGCATCTGGGATTCTTGCAGCGGATGATGTTGGTAATGCGCTCCGGCAGTTCAACGTGTTTCTTCTTGGCAATCTTGCTGTCCTTGATATAGCATACCGTGATGTCAGGATCCACATAGCCCAGCACATCCAGATTGATATCCAGGGTATCGGCAATCTTTATGATATCCTTTTTGCCCATCTTATTGCTTACCGCATTCTTGATGATGGCAACACTGCAATCCAGTTTATCAAGCCCCAGGTAATGATAGATCTGCATGCTTTTCCCCGCCTGGATATGATCCAGGACAATACCGTTCTTTATACTGTCAATCTTCATCTGCGCTCACCCCCAGTAAAGTCATGATCAGGGCCATCCTGATATATTTTCCATAGAGTGTCTGTTTAAAATAGCAGGCTCTCGGATCATCATCCACTTTGATATCTATCTCGTTGACTCTTGGAAGGGGATGCATGATACACAAATCCTGTTTTGCCCTTTTCAGTTTATAAGTATCAAGAATAAAGCTGTCCTTTAATCGGATATAGTCTGCCTCATTGAAGAAGCGTTCTCGCTGGACCCGGGTCATGTACAGGATATCCAGCTCAGGCATGACCTCCTCCATGGTCCTCACTTCTTTATAGCTGATCTGCTTTTTCTCAAAGACGTCTTTTATAATGTATTCAGGCAGACGCAGCTCTTCAGGTGAGATCATCACAAAATGGATATTCTCATATCTGGACATGGCCTTAATGATCGAATGGACTGTCCGCCCGAATTTCAGGTCACCGCACAATCCGATGGTCATGTTGTCAAGTCTGCCCTTCTCACGGTAGATGGTCATGAGATCCGTCAGGGTCTGGGTTGGATGATTATGCCCGCCGTCACCGGCATTGATAACCGGCACCATCGATCTTCTGGCAGCCACATGGGGAGCCCCCTCTTTGGGATGGCGCATGGCAATGATATCCGCATAGCCTGAAACAACCTGAACCGTATCTGACACGCTCTCCCCCTTGGCTGAGGAGGAGGAATCGGCAGAAGAAAAACCAAGCACGCTGCCGCCAAGCTCCAGCATGGCTGCCTCAAAGCTCAGACGGGTTCTTGTGCTTGGCTCAAAAAACAGAGTCGCCAGTTTCTTGTATCGACAAACTTCCCGGTATTTCTCTTTGTGCGCAATAATATCATCTGCCAGATGGAGCATATGATCAATTTCCTGTACCGATAAATCCATGGGGTCTATTAAGTGCTTCATTGGAACCTCCCTCATTAGATGGTCTACATGCAGCCTGCGCGAATCCATCCATCGGAATTCGCGGCAGGCATCATCTTATTCCAGTCTCTCACGGACTGCCTTAATAAAGTCCTCGCTGTTGACAGCCCTGACTTCTTCAAGACTGGTGATCAGCGCCAGGTCCTTAGTCATGGTACCGCTCTCAATGGTATCCAGTGTTGCCTTCTCCAGCCTGTCGGCAAATTCAACAAGCTCCGGAATCTCATCCAGCTTTCCTCTCTTCCTGAGGGCACCGGTCCATGCGAAGATCGTCGCTACGGAATTAGTAGAAGTCTCTTCTCCCTTCAGATGTTTATAATAATGCCGTTGAACTGTCCCGTGGGCGGCTTCATATTCTGTGGTTCCATCCGGCGCGACCAGGACGGAGGTCATCATGGCCAGAGACCCGAAGGCTGTGGCAACCATATCACTCATCACGTCTCCGTCATAGTTCTTGCATGCCCAGATATAGCCACCCTCGGACCGGATCACACGGGCTACCGCATCATCAATCAGGGTATAGAAATACTCGATACCTTCTGCATCAAACCTGGCCTCATACTCTTTCTCAAATATCTCCTGGAAGATGTCCTTAAATGTGTGATCATACTTCTTGGAAATCGTATCTTTGGTGGCAAACCAGAGATCCTGACCTGTCTCCAGGGCATAATTAAAACATGATCTGGCAAAGCTTCCGATAGAGCTGTCCAGGTTGTGCATGGCCTGGAGGATTCCAGGTCCCTGAAACTCGTGGATAGTCTCCCTGATCTGGCTGCCATCATCTCCGGTAAAGACAAGCTCTGCCTTACCGGAAGCAGGCACTCTCATATCAACCGCCTTATACACATCGCCATAGGCATGTCTTGCAATCGTGATGGGTTTCTTCCAGGTCTTTACTGTAGGCTCAATCCCTTTCACAACGATGGGCGCACGGAAGACAGTCCCATCAAGGATCGCCCTGATGGTTGCATTAGGACTCTTGTACATCTCCTTCAGATGATACTCCTCCATCCGTGCTGCATTGGGGGTGATGGTAGCACATTTAACAGCAACCCCGTATTTTCTGGCTGCATTGGCAGAGTCGATGGTGACCTGGTCTTCCGTCTCATCTCTGTGCGCAAGTCCAAGGTCATAATACTCTGTTTTAAGGTCGATGAAAGGGAGCAGGAGCTCCTCCTTGATCATCTTCCACAGAATCCTGGTCATCTCGTCTCCGTCCATCTCCACTAAAGGGGTTGTCATTCTGATTTTTTGCATTAGATTTCCTCCAGAATTTTCTTAAAGGCAGCGCTCCGGAAGGTGCCGGAACGCTGCCCATCATTCGTAATTATCCGATTACGTCACTCATATCATATAATCCGGCAGGCTTACCGGCAAGAAAGAGGGCTGCCTGAATAGCTCCTTTACCAAAAACTGCTCTTGAAAAGGCATTATGCTTAAAAGAAACCACTTCATCGGTCCCTGCAAAAATGACCTCATGCTCTCCTACGATCGTCCCGCCTCTGACAGCTGAAATGCCGATCTCATCTGAGGGTCTCGGCATCCTCCGCTGGCTGCGGTCATAGGTATATGTATATCTTCCTTCACCAGCCTCATTGACAGCATCCGCCAGAGCTATGGCTGTACCTGAGGGGGCATCCACCTTCCTGCGGTGGTGCTTCTCGACGATATCGATGTCAAAGCCGGCCTGTCCCAGGGTCTTTACTGCTTCTTTCACAAGCTTGATCAGAATATTGATCCCCAGCGACATATTGGCTGACCGGAGAACGGCCACCTGGCCGCTTGCTTCCTCCAGACGGGCGATCTGGGCATCACTGAGGCCTGTAGTGCACTCAACAAGGGGAATCTTATTCTGCACTGCGTAATCCAGGACAGCATCAACTGCAGCTGCCGAGGAAAAATCTATGATCACATCGATATCTTCTTTGATCTCATCATAGGAAGTATAGACCGGATAGGGGGTCTGATCCCCGGAATCTGCCACATCCACACCGGCTGCGACCACTATCCTGTCCGTCTCGCTGACCAGGCCTGATACCACGCGGCCCATATAGCCATTACATCCTACCAGTAATACTTTCGTCATCCTTCTTCTCCTATTCTGCCAGAATCCCTGTTTCGATCATTGCCTTTCTCAGACGGGCTGCATGCTCCGGCTCCATCTCTGTCAGCGGTCTTCTCAGCATACCCTTGCACAGGCCCATCATTTCCAGGGCTTTTTTAACAGGGATAGGATTGACCTCACAGAAAAGGGACCTGATCAGCTCAAAATATCTGATCTGAAGATCACGGCTTTTGTCTGTATTGCCTGCAAAGTACTCTGCGCAGATATTGTGTGTATCCTCAGGAGCGATATTGGACAGGACGGAGATCACTCCTTTGCCGCCGAGAGAGAGCAGGGGGACGATCATGTCATCATTGCCCGAATAAACATCAATATCTCCCTGAGTATCATACATAAGATGGGCCATATAGGTGATATCGCCTGTGGCATCCTTGATCGCCACGATATTATCAACATCCCTGACCATCTGTGCCATGGTCTTCGTCTCGATCTTGCAGCCTGTCCGTCCTGGTATGTTGTAGACGATCATGGGAAGACTGGTTCTCCTGGCGATATAGCTGAA
>CADBNQ010000301.1 GCA_902796045.1 uncultured Lachnospiraceae bacterium
AAATTGGACGGCAGCCTGCCATACTCGATGAGATAGTTCTTTACGTCTTCCTTCGTGGTGTAGGAACCATCCTCATCAAGATGAATGGTCTGCCCCCTCTCCACCGCTGTAGTCCCGGTTTCCTCCCAGGCTGTGGTTTCATTCTCCTGCCAGGCTGTGGTAGCTTCACTCCCACCGAGATCCTGGCATCCTGCCCCGGATAGAAGAAGCAGGGCCGACAGGGCAAAAAGCAGCAGAAGCTGGTATGCTCTCTTCATAATCACTTCTCTCATCTCCTCCTTTATATAAATAATGATAATTATAATGTGTTTTATCAGATCAGCCTGAGCAGGATCATATAACAGACAGTACCCCCTATGATGGAAAGGTACATATTCTTCCGGACAAGGTGCAGGCTGATCACAAGGACACAGGATGCAAGCTCCGGGATGCCGAAAGGAAACCGGCTCAGGTCGGTCTCTCGAAGACAGTAGATCACAAGGATCGTCATGATGGCAGGCGGAAGGACAGCCCCCAGGTATTCGATCGTTTTAGGCAGCGGCCGGTTCCCGAAAAGGACAAAGGGGAAAGCCCGCAGTCCCCAGGTGACAAGGGCGATCACAGCTATGACCGCTATGGGATAGAGTGCTTCATTCATGACAGGTACCCTCCTTTTCCTCAACAGGTCTGCGCAGGATCATCAGGACAAATAGGCTCGCCGCCAGTGACGGAACCAGAAAGGCATCCCTGCCAAGCAGCAGGTAAAAAGCCAGGGCGCAGACAGCTGCGGTGATAAAAGGAATCTTAGACCTGTGCTGCTGCCACTGGTTGATGACAACGACCAGAAAAAATGCCGTGGCAGAGAACTCGATCCCCTGCATGTCAAAGCGGAGAAACTGTCCGGCGCAGGCACCGGCAAAACAGCCGAATATCCAGTAAAGATGGTTGAGCAGGGCAATCAGGAAGGCCGCCCTGTCTTCGTCGATCCCTTCATCGTACTTCACACTGCAGAGGATGGAAAATGTCTCATCTGTCAGAGACATGATCATATAAGGCCTCCGCCAGCCCATCCTTCGGAACTTCTCAATCAGCCCGATCCCGTAGAAAATATGACGGGCATTGATAAAAAATGTCATGATGGCCAGGGTGACCAGGGAAGCACCGGATGTCATCATAGGCACCATGACAAGCTGCATGGACCCAGCATAGATAAAGACTGCTGATGCCGTAGTCAGCCAGAGACTGTAACCCGCATCACTCATAAGGATCCCAAATGCAATCCCTATGAAGAGATAGGTAAAAAAGATAGGCAATGTCTGTTTAAAAGCAAATCGAAACTCCCGCATGCACACCCTCCGGCCGGCAGTCCATAATCTTCATTCAAGGGATACTGATGGATTATTCTACCACATATCCGGACTGATTGGAACAAAAAATATCTCATCGCACCATGTTTAATCCACAAATTCTTTTCATTTTGTTCATTTTTTGTTCACGAAGCTCTGAAAAAATAATAACCATCCGTTAACATACATGGAAGCGGAGGTATTTCCGGCGCCATACGGAAAATCTAATTTTAATCAGGAGGTATATAACATCATGTGGAAACAGTACAAAAAAGAAGTCCTGGCAGGAGGTGCCATGATCGCGATCATCGCTTTTGCCCTGGGATGTGTATTTAATGCATCGACAGGCAGAGGAGGCATGACAGGTGCGCCAAGTCAAATTGAAAGAAAGGCAGACAATGGATGTCCCGGGAATGGTCCGGGTCCAGAAAACGGCCAGGATGGCAAAGGGCAGTTCGGGCACAGGCACGGAGGTCCGGGCATGGGTAATCATGGACCTCGCATGAACAGACCAGATGGAAATAACCAGGATAACAACAGCCAGAATCAGGCACCAGCCCAGCAGGATCCCGGCACACAGAACAAAGAAGATTCGACAACGACTGAGAAGAAAAACGACACGACAACTGAGAATAAGGATCAGACGACAACTGAGAATAAAGTCTGATTTTGGCTCAGAATAGGTATACTTAAAATGAATCAGGCACCGGCTCTTGTAAAGAGACGGTGCCTTTAATTATTTTAAATGCAAGATAACAGCTTGTTATTTAAGTAAATAACATTATTAAAACTGAAGATTCTTATAAATCAATCGATTTCCGGAAAGCTTTACAGACAGGCAGTTTCCCGATATCTATTCC
>CADBNQ010000302.1 GCA_902796045.1 uncultured Lachnospiraceae bacterium
CGAGATTTGTATCACTGGTGGAGGATCTGTCAGAAAAGATCCAGGAAACCCTGGATTACTGCAGAGATGTGGCCTCTCACTCATCCCTTCTCTGCATCCCCCAACGGAAGGTCAAAATCGTATATCTATAAAAATAAGACCAGATTACATACTATAAAAGCACTCAGGGCTGACAGGAAGACCAGTCTCCCGTTCTTCATTTTCATTGAGTATCTGAAGAATAAGTTTAATCCGTAAATGGCAGCCATCAGGCCTAAGGGGACCATCCCCAGACCGCTTTCCATCCCCAGCTTCCTGTTCTGCACGATCAGTGAAAGGATGACAGTCAGCATGAGGCCTGATACGATCGGGCTGATCCATCGTTTGATTTCCTTTAGCACATACAGATCTTTGAACCGCTCATGGAAACACCTGATCAGGTCAAAGATACCGCATGAGGCCAGCAGAGATACAAAAAAACCTGCCATGGCGACAAGGATTCCTCCTGCCGCGCTCCCTGTGCGCTCATATCCCATGAAATATCCGACCCCTGCAAGGGTCTTGCACAGGATGGAACCCGGGAGAATATTTACTGCCGGTACAAGATAGTTGTAAAAATCACCTTCTCCTATGAGACCCGTCTGCACAAACAGGCCATCTGCCACTGTCAGATAGGCGTCTCCTCCACCAAAAGACATGAGGGATGATAAGAATCCTTTCGCCGCATAGCCTGCTGTTTCAGGGACAAACCAGCAGGCAGCCAGCAGAACGATCAATGTTGCGGCAATCAGATATCTCAGTTCCTCAGCCGTGTGCCTCAGGATACCTTTATCCGGCGCAGGGCTTCTCTTTTTTTTCCTTTCCCGCCGCCCCAGTAACAGCAGGCATACAAGGGCGATCCCGAAAACCTGTATGGTTGACAGGACAAGAGGAGGGGTCCCCTCTATGCCCAGAAGACGATAGACATTCTTCCCGCAGGTCAGGGCAAAGACAAGGAAGATAACTACCAGGCTTTCCCGAAGCATCCCGTTATCCTTTCCCTCCTTCACTGACACATTGATATACTGGGTCAGCAGGCAGACGATAAAGGCTGTAACACCAACGGCCAGAAAACGGATCTGCATAAGGATTTCCTTACTCACAAGAGAAATCACTGAAGATAATAAAAGGGTCAGGACTACTCCCGGCAGGGCCAGGGCAAAAGAGCCCAGAAACAGACCCTTTGCCCCCGCGCACCTGCGCCCGATTCCTCCGGCAATCTCAACCGGAAGGGCCCCGGGAGTAATGCTGGCCACAAGGACATCTTCTTCATATTCTTCTTTGCTGAGGAGGCCGTAATGCTCAACAGCCTCCCCTTCTATCAGCGGGATCAGCGCATTGCCGCCGCCAAATCCAATCAGGCCTGTTCTAAGCATTGCCATCAGAAGACCTGCTGTTTTTGAAAGATCTGTTTTACTCTTCACTTTCCATATACTCCGATAAGATATAATTCAAAACCTGATCTGCACACTCTTCCGGTGTGGTCTCTTCCGTGTGCAGTGTGATCTCCGGATGTTTCGGTTTCTCATAAGGACTGGATATACCGGTGAAATTCGGAATCTTCCCTTTGCGCGCTTTCTTATACAGGCCTTTCACATCCCGCCTTTCACACTCCTCTAATGGCGTATCTACATAGATCTCAACAAAATTGTCCTGTCCGATGATTCTGCGGGCTTTTGCCCTGTCAAGCCTGTAAGGTGAGATAAAGGAAACCAGGACAATCAGCCCCGCATCATTCATCAGCTTTGCCACTTCTGCGACACGGCGGATATTCTCAATCCGGTCCTCCTGCTTAAAGCCCAGGTTCCTGTTCAGGCCCATACGGATGTTGTCTCCGTCTAGAAGCATGGTGAAGCGGCCCTGTGTATAGAGCTTTTTCTCCAGGGCATCTGCTATGGTAGATTTACCCGCTCCAGACAGGCCGGTAAACCACAGAGTAACAGGTTTTTGTTCCATTCGATTCGCGCGAAGCTTTCTCGTGATCTCCATCTCCTGCCAGACCAGATTATCTGACCGGCGCAGATGGTGACGGATCACGCCGCAGGCTGCAGTCTGATTGGTCACACGGTCGATCAGAATAAAACTGCCCATAACATGGTTCTCTTCAAAAGGTGCGAAGACGATGTCCTGCGCGACGGAAATATCACATACCGCAATCTCATTTTTGTTGAGCTTAGAAGCGGCGATATGCATGCCGGTATTGATATCTGTCTTATATTTTATCTTCATCACAGAGGCCGGTATCTCTCTGCTTCCAATCTTTAACAGAAAACTTTTCCCCTCTGCAAGATGTTCGTCATCTGTCCATAAAAGCTCTGCCTGAAACAGATCTGCAACGTTAAGGCCGCTGTCTCTTTCTATGACACATCCACGGGAAACATCGATCTCCCGGTCCAGGACAAGCGTGACAGGCATCCCTGAGGCAGCCTGCCGGCCTGACTTCCCTCCGACCAGGATCTCCTGCACTTTTGCTTTCTGCCTGCTGGGGAGAACAGAGACCAGGTCACCAAGGGTGACAGTACCAGCTTCTATCTGTCCTTCAAAGCCCCGGAAAGAAGAATTGGGATGGCAGACACGCTGCACCGGCAGAATGAACTTATTATCCGGACGATCTGGCCGGGCAGATTCATCTGCAACATCGACAGTCTCCAGGTAGGAAAGAATGGTCGGTCCCTGATACCAGGTCATATTAGCGGATGGAAGGGTTACATTGTCTCCCTCTGTGGCAGAGACCGGAATCACTATGATATGCTCAAGGCCAAGCTCTGCTGCCAGCTTTTTAAGATCATTTTCTATCCTGGAAAAAGTCTCCTGCTTCCAGGAAACCAGATCCATCTTGTTGACCGCAAAGCAATAGTATCGAATCCCCATCAGAGCGCAGATCCTGGCATGTCTGCGTGTCTGAACCAGGATCCCCTGCCTGGCATCCAGCAGGATGACCGCAAGATCTGCAAAGGAAGCCCCCACGGCCATGTTCCGGGTATATTCCTCATGTCCAGGTGTATCAGCAACGATAAAGGACCGGGAATCTGTCGTAAAGAAACGGTAAGCGACATCGATGGTGATTCCCTGCTCGCGTTCTGCCATGAGGCCGTCCAGAAGCAGTGAATAGTCAATACCGCCTCCCCGGCTGCCCACTTTACTTTCTAATTCCAGCGCCTGCTCCTGATCCGCAAACAAGAGCTTCGCGTCATAAAGCATATGTCCGATCAGTGTAGATTTTCCATCATCCACACTTCCGCAGGTAATAAACTTTAATAAATCTGTCATGGCTAAAAGTATCCCTCTCTCTTTCTCTTCTCCATACTTGCTGCACCACCGTCTTTATCTATCACCCGGCTGGTCCGCTCTGATGTGACAGCCCCGAGCACCTCTTCTATGATGGCATCAAGGGTATCAGCTTCGGACTCTACTCCTCCGGTCAGCGGGTAACAGCCCAGGGTGCGAAAACGAATCTTCCCATGCTCTATCTGCTCTCCCGGGAGCAGCTTCATCCTGTCATCATCCACCATGATGATATTGCCGTCACGGCGGACAAAAGGACGCTCTTTCGCAAAATAGAGTGGCACTATCTCAATATTCTCTCTCCTGATGTACTGCCAGATATCCCTTTCAGTCCAGTTTGACAGGGGAAAGACACGGATGCTCTCTCCCTTCTTAATATGAGTATTAAAAAGGTGCCAGAACTCCGGCCGCTGATTCTTCGGATCCCAGGCGTGAGAAGCATTCCGGAAGGAAAAGATCCGTTCCTTGGCACGGGACTTCTCCTCATCACGCCTGCCGCCGCCGAAGGCTGCTGTAAATCCATACTTGTTCAGCGCCTGTTTGAGAGCCTCTGTTTTCATGATATCGGTATATGTTCCACCGTGGTCAAAAGGATTGATCCCCTGGCGCACCCCCTCTTCATTGGTATATACCAGCATGTCAAGGCCATATGTTTCTGCCATGCGGTCACGAAATTCAATCATCTCATGAAACTTCCATGTGGTATCAACATGCAAAAAGGGGAAAGGGGGCTTTTCCGGATAAAAAGCCTTCCTGGCAAGATGCAGCATCACAGAGGAATCTTTACCGATAGAATACAGCATGACAGGCTTTTCACACTCTGCTGCCACTTCCCTCAGTATGTATATGGCTTCTGCCTCAAGTGTATCCAGATTAGTATTATAATTATTCTCAGACATCTATTATCCCTCCCTTGTTTTAAACTTGTCCCTTTTAAGGATGTCAATCCGTCCCCTGGGGATCTGTAACAGCTGCCCCGGAGTTGGGATCTGCCGCACCGGGATTGGCCGGAACAGGTACCAGCGGATTGTTCTGCTGCTGTTGCTGCTGTTCCTTCTCCATCTGTTCTTTTTTCTTCTTCTCCTCCTCCAGCATCTGCTGCATCTTGTCATACCACTTCTTTGTATGGATGCTGCAGGTGCGATCGGTGAAGTCATGATCCACTGCATAAGGCGTGTCCTCTGTTCTTCCGGAAGCTCCCTTCGGCCGTACCCGGAAGATTCTGTTGTGACAGTCTTCCTTAGGACAGTACTTGCCCGCCGGCTGGTGTGACTCGGAACAGATTGAGACGGATATATGGGCATCGCAGGACTCTGATGGGACTGTGCCTTCGGCGAAATACTCCTTTCTCTCCATAGATTCTACAGGGTCTTCGGAGCAGACATTTTCCACCGGAAGCTTGCCCGATTTGGCGCAGATGTACTCCTCCTCAATATCCTTGCATGAATCGAACTCTTTGGGGGCCAGCTGCAATTTTTCATTGACCTGGTCCATAATCTTTGCCCAGATCACTTTATGATAATCAGCATCATTCTCAAAAGAGGTATTATAATCGTAACCGGTCCATATACTGGCTGTAAAGTAAGGGGTAAAGCCGCAGAACCAGTAATCATAATTGTTGGAGGTCGTTCCGGTTTTTCCTGCGACGGCCATGTCCGAAGAAAGCTTTGCCTCCACGCCCGTGCCCTTCCTGACGACATCCTGCATGGCACTGGTCAGCAGCCAGGCAGTCGTTTCTTTCATGACCTGCTGGTTTTCAGCTTTGTTGCTCAGGATAACCTTGCCGGTCTCATCTTCCACGGTAGTATAGAGGATCGGTTTATTATAGACGCCTTTGTTGGCTATGGACGCATAGGCCGCTGTGAGCTCCACATTGTCGACACCGTCCGTGATGCCTCCCAGGGAGAGTGCCTGGTTGATATCACTTTCCATGGCACCGTTCTTCCCCACCCTGTTCTGAACCAGGGTTGAAAAGCCAAGCTTAATGAGAAAATCATATCCGACCTGGGGCGTGATCTCCGTCAGGACCTTGACCGCTATGACATTGTTCGAGTCGGTGATGGCGTCCCTGATGGTGGTCAGGCCCTTATACTTGTCTTTTTCAAAGTTATGTACTGTCTGACCGCTTTCATATTTGTAAGGGGCGTCATCAAATACAGTGGCAAGGGTCATCCCGCCGGTATCAAGAGCAGGCGCATAGGTCGACAGGATCTTGAAGGTAGAGCCGGGCTGCCGCTCAAAGGCGGTCGCCCTGTTCAGGGCCAGATCATCATTCTTCTTTCCACGTCCCCCGACCAGGGCCTTGATCTGACCGGTAGACTGATCGATCAGAGAGTAGGAAACCTGGGGCTCAAGCGTGTAATTAATGTTCTCATAGGCAACTGTGTCACCCTCTTTGGACACATGGGAACGGAAGGCCTTGACTGCCTTTTTCAAATCCTTTTTGCTGCTGTAAAGGGTGACATAGTCTGCATTCCCATCTTTTTCCGCGAAATATTCCTTCAGATCTTTTTCTGTATAGATATTCTCCGACTGGTCAGCACGGACCAGCTTTATCTCGTATTCCAGGGAATACTTTGTATCAACCGGATAATTATTCTTGTCATTGATCACAGAATCGGCAATGGCCTGCAGCTCCGCGGACTGGGTAGTATAGATGTGAAGGCCTCCCCTGTAGACCAGGTTGTATGCCTGCGACTGGGAATAGCCCAGCTGTGTCTGGAGATCCTCAACAACCTGCGTGATGACGGCATCCGTAAAATATGAGTATACAGAGTTCTCGGACTGCTGGGTATTATTATTAGAAATCCGTGCGTAGACATCATCTGCCAGTGCTGCAGCATAGTCATCCTTGCTGATATAACCCAGTTCGTACATCTTTTTGAGGATCAGTTCCCTTCGGAAGTTATTGTCCTCAGGATGATCCACCGGATTGAGCACAGTGGGATTCTTGGTAATACCGGCCAGTACGGCACATTCCGAGAGAGTCAGATTCTCTATCGTCTTGTTAAAATAATATTTGGAGGCAGACTGTACTCCCAGCGTACCCTTCCCCAGGTTGATGGTATTTAAGTAGTTGGTCAGGATCTCGTTTTTGGTCATCTCCCGTTCAGTCTTTAAGGCCAGGACCTGCTCCTGGATCTTCCTCTTGAGTCTGGCGAAAAAATTGGTCTCTCCGCCCACATCAAAGACATTGTTCTTGATGAGCTGCTGGGTGATGGTGCTGGCACCCTGCCGTGATGATTTGTGAGTGAGCTCATTAAACACAGCCCTGGCGATTCCCCTGAAATCCACACCATTATGTTCATAAAAACGCTCGTCCTCTATGGATATAAAGGCGTTCTTCAGATTATCCGGAATCTGTTCATAGGTCACCAGGATACGATTGGAGGAGTAGTCACTTAAAAGCTGTACCTCCTGCTTCTGGTCATTAAATATGGTGCTGGCGGAATATCTGGGCCGGATCGTATAATCTGTCGGCGTGCCCTCAATGATCCCCCGCAGAGCCCCATACACAAACCCGCCTGCGATAGCCGCTGACAACATAATGAGCAATAGAAGAACCATGATAACAGAAAAAACAGCTGTGGTAAAAAGGGTGTTCGTATGACTGCGCAGCTGCTTCCTTTTGTTGTTGATTGTCCTGCTGTTATAAATCATATATTCTTTGGATATCCTCCTGTATCAAAGCGTAATATCCCCGGTTTTAAGGCGGGGCCCATTTAAATTTGAGTATACCATACTCTGACTGGCAAGGCAATGAATGGATATTCAGGATTTTTACCTTTACAAATACAGGAAAAATACTATAATAGTAAAGTAATCTGTTAATTTAGGGAGGAAAGTATCAGATGAAGATCAGAAGAAGCATTATTGCAGTGTTTTTCATGATGATTGTGCTGGCCGGCGGCACCATGAAAACCGAAGCAGCCGGAAATTATACGATCTATGTCAACCGCAGGACCAATATTATCAATGTAACTGACCAGAGCGGACATGTTGTCCGCGCCATGTATTGTTCAACCGGCAAGCGCTATGCCACCATCAGAGGGACTTTTCATACCCAGAGCAGGATGAGATGGCATCAGCTCAACCACGGCGTCTACGGACAGTACTGCACCAGGATCCACGCAGGCTATCTTTTCCATTCGGTTTGGTATTACGCCGCCAGAAAGAGTCAGCTGGCCAGAAAAGAGTACAACAAGCTTGGCTCTCAGGCTTCCGCGGGCTGTGTAAGACTGGCAGTGATCGATGCCAAGTGGATCTATGACCATTGCAGGCTGGGAACCAGAGTTGTCATCGGGGAATCCAGGAAGCTGCAGAAGCCGTCAAGGAAGAAGATCAAACTGTCCAGCTCCGGCAGAGGCTGGGATCCGACAGATCCGGATCCTTCCAATCCTTATCGTCCTAAGATCCGCTTAAAGAAGGGAGTCTCCAAGAAGATTGCCCTTGGAAGCCAGTTTGATCCGATGGCCCAGGTCACGGTGTCTTCTAAGATCACAAAGAAAAAAGAACTGAAAAAACACATCACTGTTGCAGGGCAGGTCGATGTAAACAAACCCGGAGAGTATAAACTGGTCTACACTGTGACAGACCCCAGAACACTACTTTCCAGAAAGCTGAAAGTAACATTCAAGGTAAAAGAGCAGGAGGGTTCAAACGATGGCACAACCATATAATCACAGAGCAGTCGAGGAAAAATGGCGGAAGCACTGGGAAGAACATCCGGTCAATGTCAATGACGGAAAGAAACCGAAATACTACTGTCTGGACATGTTCCCCTACCCCTCCGGGAGCGGCCTTCATGTGGGGCACTGGAGAGGCTATGTGATCAGCGATGTCTGGAGCCGCTACAAGATGCTTCAGGGGTATTACCTGATTCACCCCATGGGCTGGGATGCTTTTGGCCTTCCGGCTGAGAACTATGCCATTAAGATGGGGACGCATCCAAGCATCACGACCGCGGAGAATATCAAAAACATCAAGAAACAGATCAACCAGATCGCGGCTGTCTATGACTGGGATATGGAAGTGAACACCACTGACCCCGCTTTTTATAAGTGGACCCAGTGGATTTTTGTAAAAATGTTCAAGGCAGGCCTTGCCTACGAGAAGGAGATGCCCATCAACTGGTGTCCCTCCTGCAAGACCGGTCTGGCCAACGAGGAGGTCGTCAACGGCTGCTGTGAACGCTGCGGCTCTCCTGTTACCAAGAAAGACCTGAAACAGTGGATGCTTAAGATTACAGAATATGCTGACCGCCTTCTGAATGATCTCGATAAGCTGGACTGGCCTGAGAAGGTCAAGAAGATGCAGACAGACTGGATCGGAAAGAGTTACGGTGCCGAGGTGGATTTCCCCATCGAAGGCAGGGAGGAGAAGATCACTGTCTACACCACAAGGCCTGACACTCTCTACGGCGCCACCTTCATGGTCCTCGCGCCTGAGCACGCCCTTGCCTCTTCACTGGCTTCAGAGGAGACCAGAGACATCGTAGATAAATATATCTTTGATTCCAGCATGCGGTCCAACGTGGATCGTCTCCAGGATAAGGAGAAAACCGGTGTATTTACCGGTTCCTATGCGATCAATCCCCTGAATGGGGCAAAGATCCCCATCTGGCTGTCCGATTACGTACTGGCTGATTACGGTACCGGCGCCATCATGTGCGTTCCTGCCCATGATGACCGTGACTTCGAGTTTGCCACCAAGTTCCATATCCCCATCGTCCAGGTCATCGCCAAAGACGGACAGGAGATCGAACACATGACGGAGGCCTACACTGAAGCCTCCGGGACCATGATCAATTCCGGAGAATGGAACGGCATGGAGTCTGCAGTACTCAAGAAGGAAGCACCGATGATCATCGAGAAGATGGGAATCGGCAAAAAGACCGTAAATTACAAACTGCGCGACTGGGTATTTTCCCGTCAGCGTTACTGGGGTGAGCCTATCCCCATCATCCACTGTCCTGAATGCGGGGCCGTTCCCGTTCCTGAGGAAGATCTTCCGCTGCTGCTGCCGGATGTGGAGAGATATGAGCCCACCGGCACCGGAGAATCCCCTCTGGCAGGGATTGAGGACTGGGTCAACACGACCTGCCCCTGCTGCGGCGGTCCGGCAAAGAGAGAGACCAACACCATGCCTCAGTGGGCCGGTTCTTCCTGGTACTTCCTGAGATATGTGGATAATAAGAATGACAAGGCTCTGGTGGATAAAGAGAAAGCGCGCAAATACCTGCCTGTGGACATGTATATCGGCGGAGTCGAGCACGCTGTTCTCCACCTGTTATATTCCAGATTCTATACCAAGTTCCTGTATGATATAGGCGCTATAGAATTCGATGAGCCTTTCACCAAGCTCTTCAATCAGGGGATGATCACCGGCAAAAACGGCATCAAGATGAGCAAGTCCAAGGGCAATGTCGTATCACCGGATGACCTTGTCAGAGATTATGGCTGTGATTCTCTGAGACTGTATGAATTGTTTGTAGGGCCGCCTGACCTTGATTCTGAGTGGGATGATACAGGAATCGACGGTGTATACCGCTTCCTGAACCGTTTCTGGAAAATGGCCATGGACAACAAGGATAAGGACGTCCCCGAAACGCCAGAACTGACAAAGACCCGCCACAAACTGATCTATGATATCACGCAGAGACTGGAAAGCTTCAACTTAAATACTGTTGTCAGCGGTTTTATGGAGTATAATAACAAGCTGATCGAACTGAGCAGGAAGACTGGTGTTGATAAGACCACTCTTGAGACCTACACCATCCTGCTGGCACCCTTTGCGCCACATATTGCTGAGGAGATATGGGAACAGCTGGGCCACACTGATTCTGTTTTTACACAGGCATGGCCGGAATATGACGAGGAAGCTATGAAGGAAGACGAGATCGTCATTCCGGTTCAGGTAAACGGCAAAACCAGATGTACCATATCCATTGCGGTAAATGTTCCAAAAGAAGACGTTCTCTCCCTGGCAAAAGATACTCTGGGAGACCGGATCAAAGGAACGATCCGCAAAGAGATCTATGTCCCCGGCAAGATTGTAAATATTGTAGCAAAATAGTTTTTACATCTTTACCTGTTGTAGTAAAGGAGGATTGAACAGTGAAAAAGGGATTGATTGCGGCAATAACCGCTCTCACCATGGCAGCCCTCATGGCCGGATGCGGCGGACAGAAAGCTGCCCCGGAAGCAGCAACTGAGGCCACGGAAGTACAGGCTGACACTGCTGTTACGGAAGCACCAGATGACTGGTATAAGGCAGTCCTTGATGATGAAGAAACCAGAGCACAGTATTCTTATTACAAGCTGCTGGACATCAACCTGGACGGCACGGACGAGCTCTTCTTATCAACCAAAGCAGATTATTTCATCGCCAGCGAGGACAAAGCCTGTCTGATCGCCTATGTGGACGGACAGCCGAAGACCCTGCAGACGATTGGCCACGCAGCCGGAGAATACTGGGTCTACAGTCAGTCCGACGCAACCCTCAGTTACTTCTCCCGTGTGTCCGGAGAAGGACACTATATTCTCTATCAGCTGAAGGATGGCGAACTGAAAGAAGTCGGGACAGCTGACACTTACAGCCCCCACCATTATACTGAAGAGGACAACGACGAACAGGTCTCCCTGATCAACGGTAAAAAAGTCTCTGAGGAAGAGATGGAGAGCTTCACGGAACAGTATGGCAACACGGCAGGTGCCATCACCTATGATCCGATCGACGGAAGCAACTGAAAAAACAAAACAAAGGCCTGAAACAAAAAAACGGGCTGTCGCGCAAAACAGCCCGCCCCCAACCGGCAGGATCTCATTTTTGTGTGGGATCCTGCCTTTTATCTTTGAAGGAGAGGCAGCAGCCTATGGATCAGACCGGTTGCGTTTGCTCGTTTCGGTTCGCACGCTTATTTACCGCCATTCGCGCAAAACTCGCACTAAGTTTATCCGAAAACACTGATGTAGTTGTGCTCAGACAAGCGCTCGGTGGCGGTGCTAGCGCAAACCTTAACTTCGCAAACTATTGCAAACGGTCTTCTCCATAGGCTGCTGTTCTTCTCCTAACCAAGCTTATCAGCAGAATCCCATCAGATAATCAATTAATTCCTGCCGGTTTCCGCCAAACCCGAAGCCGGGCTGTGTGTAAAGAAAGATATGGGATTCAGGCGATATGCTGACTTGAAATAAGGGATTTCATGAGCAGGCTGCTCGATGGAGGAGTATTGAGGCTAGAAGCGGACTGAATAGCTAATCATTAAATTCAGTCTGCTCGATTTAGATGTGTTGAGGCCCCAAGCGGACTGAACAGTGAATCATTAAATTCAGTCTGCCCAATCAGGGAGTACAGAGAGCCCCTTGAGCGGACGAAAACAAAAATTTTCCAATTCGGTCCGCTCTCAACTCGTAAACCAGGATTCCCAGAGCGGACTAAAAAGAGAATCAGTAAATATAGTCCGCTTGGAACCAGGAAATTGGGAATTCGGAAGCAGACTGAAAATAAGATCCCCCATAATAGTCCGCTCACGACTTCACCAGAACAGAAGGACTGGCCGAGTGCGCTTTTTAAGCAGAAGGATTGCAAAGGGCTGTATCTAATTGCCCAGCCTTTTTAACATAGTGTCATAGTTGACACATGAGATCAGGGCGGTATCTTTTGTGATCCTGCCCTGCCTGTACAGCTTGAGCAGACTGCCGTCCATGGTGCACATCCCGTCAGCGGCACCTGCCTGCATGGCAGATTCCAGCTGATGAAGCTTATCTTCTCTGATCATGTTCTGGATTGCCACTGTTGACTTCATGATCTCAAAGACAGGAAGCTGGCCGCCGTCTTTAGAAGGAACCAGCTGCTGGCAGACAACGCCTTTGAGGATCTGGGCCAGCTGGATCTTCACCTGCTTCTGCTGATTTGCCGGAAAAACATCCAGGATCCTGTTGATGGTATTGGCGGCACTGCTGGTGTGGAGGGTGCTGAGCAGAAGAACTCCGGTCTCCGCTGCTGTAAGGGCAGCCGAGATAGTATCATAATCTCTCATCTCTCCAAGCAGGATTACATCCGGGCTCTCTCTGAGCGCCGAACGGAGTGACTCAAGATATCCGGGTGTATCAATGGAGATCTCCCTCTGAGTAACAATAGCCTTGTCATGGCGGTGGATATACTCAATAGGGTCTTCCATGGTGATAATATGGCAGTCTCTGCTTTTGTTGATCCTGTCGATCATACATGCCAGCGTGGTCGACTTGCCGGTTCCGGCCGAGCCGGTGATCAGAACCAGCCCCTTCTTAACCTCTGCCAGTGAAAGAACGCTGTCCGGGATCCCCATCTTTGCAGGATCGGGAAGACCGAAATGGATGACACGGATTACAGCCGCCAGTGAACCCCTCTGCCTGAAGATATTCACACGGAACCGGCCCAGCTTTGAAACTGCAAAAGAAAAGTCATCATCGATTCCATTGTCCACATTAGATCTGTCTCTCTTGCTGATCTCATAGATGGAATCAACAAGCACCATGATATCGTTGGGTCTTAGAAAGTCTTCTTCCATACGCTTCTGGCGTCCGTCACACTTAAAAGTGACAGGCAGTCCGGCAATAAGAAAGATATCCGCTGCGTCATATTCTATCGCTTTTTGTAAAATATCCTGTATTTTCATAAAAGATCATCCTTATCAATGCAAATCAACCGGGTTACCTGGATGATTACCATAAATCATCCATGATGATATCCTGCTCCCACTCCTTGTCCTGTTTCCAGGCGGTTACCTGATATCTGCCATTTACATAAACCAGACCAATACGCAGCCTGGCTTCATCCTTTTCAAACGTCTTCCATATGATGCCCTTGCCGTCCGTCTCCGTGTCTGTCAGGTCCGGTGTACGGCCCGCCGACGCGGCAGCTGACAGGTCTTTTAGAAATGCCTGCCCCTGGCGCTCCAGTTCGTAGCGGTCACTCACAGTCCGGGCATATTTCTCCGCCAGTCTCATATCCGCCCTGGCAGTTGTAAATGTCAGGATCGCCAGGGTCGTCAGGCAGATACTGATGACAGTAAGCAGGAGTGTAAGAGGCCCCAGCTTGATCGGTACCTGATTCATCCTTCCTCCTCCTTTATAAACACTGAAGTCGTCAAATCATAAACGGATTGTTCTGTATCTCCGAAAAACACGGAAATCCTGCTCGTAACCAGGGTGCCGCCTTCTGACTGTTCCGGTTCCCAGGTCACATCGACATGATAGACCCCTTCAGGAGAAGGCTGCATATTCTCGTCATAATTCACCCGGAATCCTGTCTCAGAAGCGTTGGTCTCCTGTGTATTCCCGGCTTCATCAAGAAGCTGCCTTGCAGCCTCCATGCTGTCTGAGGCGGAAACGGCTTCAGCCGCATTGCCCGCCAGATACACTGCGCTGTTCAGGTGTCTTGCCGAGCTGCTGACCAGTTTGCCGACTCCGAAAATATTGGTCAGCACCATGATGATCCCCATAAACACGATGATCAGAAGGATCGTTTCCACATAAAATGCTGTAATATGATTCTGTTTGTTCATAAAGCATCATCCTCCTCACATCGCAGGTGCAAAAGCACCTTCCCTGCATCAGTGGAAACAGAGAGGACATCAGAGGACAGCTTGTTGAGCTCAAATCTCTTTGTCTCTCCGATCTGCTGGGCATTCTCAGGAGCAAGGGGGGAATCAGCAACAGCATAGTCCTCCATCAGTGTGTCCTGATACTTGTAGATTCGCATGGCAAATCTGCTGCCATCTGAAATCACCAGGACCTGGCCATACTCAGAATCATTGATCTTAAGAGCTTCTCTGCTGTCATATGCCTTAACTACAGTAGCAATATAAGAAAGCAAAGCCCGGTTTTTCATATTGTCATTCTGTCCCGTCACTGTATTACGATAATTCTGCGCGCCAAACAGGACCAGCAGGAAAAAACCTGCCAGAAACAGCCCGGCTATTCCGATCATGTAGAATCCCAGCGGGGACTGACCCCTGCTTTTCACCGGCAAAACCTCCTCTCTTTCTCAAGTCTCGCTCGCCTTATTTTTTACTCAGGACCTTTATCGTGGGCGGAAGATTAGAGGCAAAAGCATCATAATTCACATAGAAATCCCTTTTATTGATCTGAAGACCGTAATTCTCTTCCAGATACTCCAGATCCGGCGGATAAATCCCCTCAACCACGTAACACTGCCGGGCACTCCTGGTCACGGCAGCCTCTATGGCTACTGCGCTCTCCTCACTGAGATCTCTTCCCGGATCCCTGGTCACAAAAAAGGAAAGGGCAGCAGCGGCCAGAATAAGAAAGGCCAATATAATAATCCAGCTGTGTTTCTTCGATGCGCTGTCTGAATACATAGTCATACCTCCACGGGGGATATGCAGTCTGCCGGCAGATCAGATCACAGAATTCATCATGCCGATCAGCGGCAGCATAACACTTAACAAAGACAAACCTACCGTAACCATCAAAACACCTGAGAGCAGAGGATCTATGATACCTACCAGCTGATCTACCTGGTGGAGGCAGTTTTCCTCCAGAAGCTCTGTCAGCCTGCTTAAGACATTCTCCATATTACCGCTTCTCTCACCTGCCAGCAGCATACGGCCGTAGACCGGTTCGAAAAGATCTTCATCATAAGCTGCCTGCGCGATACTGTGTCCCTCCTCCATATGCCGTACACATTTGTTCAGTTTGTCTTCTACAGGCTTGTACTCCACCATGGGAATACTGTTAAGAACTGCCTCGTCCTGCATATGTCCGCTTGCCAGGAATGTGGCAAGGGCGGAGGTGAAACGGAACATACCATGGCTCTCCAGAATCGTCGCGCACATCCTGTTCTTCCTGAGTACAGCCTCAACGCTGGCCCGTTTTCCGTTGTTCCACATATAAAGACCGATCAGCAGGCCTCCTGCCAGGATCACCATAACGACAAGGGCCAGCCAGCAGAAGCCATAGGCCCAGCGGACGTAACTGTAGGAAGAGGAAGCCAGGCTTCCTGTCAGATTGTTATAAACATCTGTAAATGTAGGCAGGACCATGACGAGCATGACTGCCAGCACAGCAATGATCAGCACCAGCATGGCTGCAGGATAGGTGACGGCATTACGCAGCTTTTCCGAAATGGTTTTCTGGTCGGCGTAATACTTTGCCAGCTGGAAAAGAACATCCTCCAGCCGTCCCGAAGTCTCTCCGACTTCCACCATCTGGAGAGCATAATCCGGAAAGATGCCGCTCTCCTTCATGGCATAGGAAAGACCATAACCCATGTCGGTCTGTTCCTTCATGATCCTGAGTCCTTCCTCAAGAACTCCTCCTGTGTGCTGTTTCCCGCTCTGCAGCAGTTCTATCGCTTCATCTGTCTGGATCCCTGACCGGGCCATCATCGCCATGCTCTCACAAAAGGCACTGACACCCAGATGATCTAGTTTCTGTTTAGACATACTGTTCTCTCACTCCAATCTGTTTTCATAAGCAGCTGGTCAGATAGTTACTCTTAAGATCTAATAACAGGATACATCCTTATAATTACTACCGTCCCCGATAAAATTCCCATCAGCACCGTTGGCTGCAAAGGTGAGATCCAGGCGGTTCCAGTTCTTGCCTTTAACTTCGTATTTTACTGTAACCCATCCTGTTTCCGGGGTATAAAACATATTCCACGCATGATAAAGGTCTTTCGGAGCTACATACCCGAAGATCACCTTGGTAGGGATGCCCTGGCTCCGCAGCATGGCCGCTGTCATGGCCGCATAGTCAAAACAGATCCCTTTTCCCGACTGAAATGTCTCATCCGGATTAGGAAGATATCCTTTACTGACAGTTTTGGCCTTCTCCTTATCATAGGTAACACGACCGCAGACATCTTCGTAAACCTTGCTGACTAACTCCACTGCGTTCCCAGACTCTCCCGCCAGCTGAGATGCCCGCTTCACGCATTCTGAATCCGGAGTATAGCTGACATAATTGCTTGGCCGGATAAATGGCTCGAACTCATCGGCCAGCTTCACATCGCAGTTCAGCGAATAGAGCTCTGCGTACTTTGTATCTACTACGTTCTCCATGACCCTGAATGCATACTGGCCATCTCCGCACTGGAGCGGGTATATACCCGGCGTTCCATCTGATGCCAAGTCATAATTATAGGTAGCATCGCCTTTCATGACCTGAAACTTCAGCCTGTTGTCTGCAACACAGGAAACGGCGACATAACCCTGCGAGACTGCTGAGACGTCAATCTTCACTACACCATAATCATCGGCTTTATCTTCATGGAAAGCAGCATCCGCGTATGGGGGTACGGTATATTTACCTCCGCCGGACCCTGCTTTTCCTTCTGCACGGGCTGTCACACCCGGCCAAAGGCAGAAAAAACACATCATCAGAAGGCACAATATTTTTGCACGACGCAAAGAACCATCCCTCCTTATCTGCACTCTGAACAGTGCATCTTTTATTTAATCAAAATATATCATAACAGCTGGTAAAATACAACAATCAATCGACGGCATACTCTCCGGATGCCGCAGCATCAGTAGTCAACTTCCATCAGGCAAAGCCCGCCTGGAGGGGCAGTCGGTCCGGCCTTTTTTCTGTCTCTGGCCAGCAGGATCTCCGGCATGCTCTCAGGCGGGATCTTCCCTTTGCCCACTTCAAGGAGGGTGCCTGTCAGAATCCTGACCATGTTCTGAAGAAAGCCTGTCCCATGATAATTGAAATAGATGAATCCTCCTTTTTTGATAATCTCTATCTTATCCACGATACGTACTGTGGATTTCTTCATATGGGAATTACCGCAGAAGCTCTTGTAATCATGTCTGCCTTCGAGATAGGAGGCTGCTTTTCGCATCTTGTCGATATCCGGGTGATAATCCAGCACAGTAACATACTTGCGTTTGAAAACCGGTTTGACCGGTCCGTCAAAGCAGGTATAGCAGTACAGCTTCCCGACAGCTTTATATCGGGCATGGAAACGGTCAGAGGCCTGTCTCACCTCCTTAACCGCAATATCATCCGGAAGGTAGCGGTTCATGTAATCCCGGATCTGGTCCGGGCCAAGATCAGTCTCCATCACCGCATTGGCCACCATGGCCCTGGCGTGGACCCCGGCGTCAGTCCTTCCCGCTCCGATCACATCGATAAACTCGCCGCACATTCTGGTGAGCACAGACTCCAGCTTCCCCTGTATGGTATCTTTGTCAGGCTGGTGTTCCCATCCGTAATATCTGCTTCCATCATAACAGACCACCATTTTGTAGTTTTTCTTCATAATTAATTTCCTTTCAAAAGCAAAAACTGACAGTATTCTTTCAAACAGTACTCTAATCTTAAGTTTTATTTAGTCTATTCCGGTTATCTAATGTCTATATTCTGAAAATTTACCCTGCTAAATCGGCAAATCGCCTCTTTGAAAACGCCAAAAAATCTGTTATTTTATTATAAACCAAGTTAAATGCCATGTATATACAAATATATGTTGTATCTTTCTATAATACTTGTTGTTTTTACAAATTTCTTTCGAATGTTACAATAAGCCTATCATTAAGCACACGGGAAACGTGCTTAAAGAACATATATATTCATACATGTATAAGGAGGAGTTGTTATGAGTATTATTAATTTAATTGCTGCTTTTGGTGGCGGTATCTTCGCAGCTGCTATCGGTGGTGTTCCGGCATTTATCTTTACCGGTGTATTCGCTATCGTTGGTGCTGTAGCTGGTATGTGTGGTGCAGCTGATGCATCCAACATTCTTGTTAACTACATGGCATTCGGTTCTTTCTTCGGACCGCACATTTCTTTCGCAGGCGCTGTTGCTGCAGCTGCTTACGCTAAGAAAAAAGGACAGCTTGAGAACGGTGCTGACATCGTTTCCGCATTAGCTGGACTTAACGCTCCTGACGTTCTGTTAGTCGGTGGTGTATTTGGTGTGATCGGTTACCTCTTCAAAGAATTAGTAGTAGCTAATCTCTTTGGCGGAACAATTTCCCCACGTCTTGTAACAGACGCTCCCGGATTCACAGTATTCTGCTCAGCTCTGTTAGTTCGTGCTATCTTTGGTGGCGCAAGATTTAAGACATCCGACAACTTCATCAGCAGCGGCAATGTTCTTGGAACAACAATCGTTATCGGTGCTGGCTACTCTCTGGTAGTTGCTGGTATCTACACTGGCGCTATTGCTGCAGGCGTTGCTCCTGAGGCATTTGGTGGATTATATCATGTACTTATCTTCGGTATGGCTGCTATTGGTCTTACATTCGCAGTTGCCGGACAGCCGTTCTTCGGATGCCACCATATCGTTATCATCGCAGCTGAGGCTACAGTTCAGTCTTATGCTCGCATGGGCAACCTGTTCGCATCCCTCGTTATTGGTGTGATCTTTGGTACAATCGCCGCTATCATCGCTGATATCGAAGGTAACACAATCAACTGTGGTACAGATTCCCACATTGATAACCCTGCATGCGCTATCTTTATCATGACATTCGTAGTTAATGCTTGTTTCCCAGCTGCTTAATATAAGCAACATTAAGCATTATCTTAACCATAAAGAGCCCTCATCCGAGGGCTCTTTTTTATTGTATAAGTCCGGCCTCTGTGCCGGACTGCGCCGGATGCGCGGACGCGCCAGCGGCCATCTTCCTCTGCGCATCCGTGTGCATGCCCCGCAGGGACAATAACCCCCTTATATACAATATGTATGGTGGTGTCGACCGGCCCGGTATGGGGGTTATTGTATAAGTCCAGTCACAATGCGCGGCCATCTGACCGCTTGCGGGCATAGAGGGCCGGGCATTAGTGACGACAAGCGATATCGAACGCGAAGCACGTAGTGCGGAAAGCGTGAGATATCACTTGAAGGATTGCTGAAAGCTGCGCAGCAGCGAGAGCAATCCGGGACTTATACATCCACGTGGCGCCAGGAAACCCTTACGGCTGAGCCTGTCGTCATGCCTGTATATAAGACTTCAGATGAATGTGACCGATCAGCCCGGCATCGGGCGTGGC
>CADBNQ010000303.1 GCA_902796045.1 uncultured Lachnospiraceae bacterium
GACCGGGAAGAGATCTTAGAAAACCTGAAGAACTACCTTTCTGATAACTGCCTTCCTTTTGACGGCCGGCTTTCTGAGGAAGCCTTCCAGGAGGCTCTGGCCATGACCGATGAGGAGGCTCTTGAAAAGGTCCTTGAAGGAGACGGCCTTTCTGTCAGTGATATAAGAAGACTCATAGCTCAGAGAAAGGTCTTTCCCTGCTGGTTCGGGTCTGCCCTGAAGCTGGAGGGTGTCGAAGAATTCCTGCAGGGCCTGGCTGGATATACAGTGACTCCTTCTTACGGGAAAGATTTCGCTGCCAGGGTCTTCAAAGTGACAAGAGATGAGCAGGGGAACCGCCTTACCCATGTGAAGGTGACCGGAGGAAGACTTAAGGTCAAGGAAGCTCTGGGAGATGATAAGGTTGACCAGATCCGCTTATACTCCGGACCAAGATATACGCTTCTGGAAGAAGCAGAAGCCGGCTGTGTCTGTGCCCTGACAGGACTTGCGGGGACACAGGCGGGCGACGGACTGGGGGCTGAGACCGGACAGGTCCGACCCATCCTTGCACCGGTGATGTCCTGCCAGCTGATCCTCCCGGAAGGAACCGACCTGGTAAAAGCCCTGAGAAACCTGCGGGAGCTGGAAGAAGAGGAGCCGGAGCTTCATGTTGTCTGGAATCCCGGCCTTTCAGAGATACAGGTCCAGATGATGGGGGATGTTCAAAAAGAGATCCTGGCCGGTCTGATCGAAGAGAGATATCATCTGAAGGTGTCATTCGGACAGGAACATATCATGTACAGGGAGACGATCCGGGGCAGTGTACCCGGCGTTGGGCACTATGAACCCTTAAGGCATTATGCGGAAGTACATCTGCGCCTGAGTGAGGGGGAGCCCGGGTCAGGGCTGGTCTTTGAAAGCGAGTGTGATGAGGATCATCTGGACCGGAACTGGCAGAGGCTGATACTGACCCATCTTTATGAGAAGGACCATGCCGGTGTCCTCACCGGGGCGCCCATCACTGATATGAAGATTACACTGACTGCCGGAAGAGCCCATCTGAAGCATACAGAGGGGGGAGATTTCCGCCAGGCCACCTACCGGGCAGTCCGGCAGGGACTGATGACCGCTCTTGCCGGGGGCCAGTCTGTCCTCCTGGAGCCATGGTATTCTTTCCGCATGGAGCTGCCTTCTGACCAGCTTGGCAGGGGCATGTCCGATATAGTGCGGATGTCCGGGCGTTTTGATGAGCCTGAGATTGTCGGAGACCGGGCAGTCCTTTGCGGTTATGCTCCTGCTTCCGAGATGATGGATTACCAGAAAGAGCTCTGGGCCTATACCGGCGGAAGAGGAAGACTTCTTGTGAAGTCCGCAGGCTATGAGCCCTGTCATGACCAGGACCGGGTAATAGCTGAACTGGCTTACGAGCCTGAGAGAGATCAGGACAATCCCTCGGGATCCATATTCTGTGCCCACGGGGCCGGCTTCTTTGTCCCCTGGGACCAGGTTCCCCGATATATGCACATCCACGACCAGACTGCCCCTGCGGGCGGTGAGGAGGATCAGGACCGGCAGGAGATGCGCAGTCCTGTTTCCGCCAGCCGGCCAGGCCGTTCTGACCGGGAACTCAGCTATGCAGAAGACAAGGAGCTGATGGAGATCTTCGAGCGGGAATTCGGCCCGGCAAAAGAGAAAAATGCACAGAAGGCCTCCGTCTACAGCGGCTATCGGAAAGACTTCGATGAGGGAACCGGGCAGGACCGGGTGAGGCATCCTGTCAGGACAGAGAAGAAAGAGAAGGAATACCTCCTTGTGGACGGCTATAATATCATCTATGCCTGGGAGGAGCTCAACCAGCTGGCCCAGACCAGTCTTGACGCGGCACGGAGCAAGCTGACGGACATCCTGTGCAATTATCAGGGCTATGTCGGCTGTGAACTGATCCTTGTTTTTGATGCCTACAAGGTAAAGGGGAACCGGCGGGAAGTGATCCGCTACCATAATATACACATCGTCTTTACCAGAGAGGCGGAGACAGCCGATGAGTATATTGAGAAGACGACCCATGAACTGGGCAGAAAGCACCATGTCAGAGTAGCAACCTCTGATGCCCTTGAGCAGGTGATCGTCATGGGCCAGGGGGCCCTGCGGGTATCAGCCCGGGATTTCTATGAGGAAGTAGAAGAGGTGAACAGACAGATCCGCCTCATCAACGAAGAAAAGAGAAAAGCAGGACATAATTACCTGTTTGACCATATGGATCAGGAACTGGCAGACCGCATGGAGAATGTACGTCTCGGAAAAGAAGAACTGCAGTGACGTGCCTCATGCTGCCGGGGAAAAAAGGGAGGAATGATACAATGAGCGCATTAGAACAGGATATTTTAAGATATGAAAACAAGATCAAAAACTGCACGACCATGACAGACCTGCTGGTGGCCATGTCCTCATGGCAGAGCTTTGCTGCCGGGAAGGGGCTGACAGACGAACAGAAGGCCCCTGTGGATCAGGCCTACATCGAGGCAGAAGGGCGGC
>CADBNQ010000304.1 GCA_902796045.1 uncultured Lachnospiraceae bacterium
CCCATGGCACTCCAGAAAGACAGATACATACGGTCAAGCCTGGCACTCATGATCTCATTGAGGGCAGGTGACAGGAATCTGGTCCCGTCGGTCTTCAGAAGAAAACCGATCTCATCATTCGTGATTTCCCGGAAACAGTAGGGGCATTTCTTTCTTGTGACACGTTTTGTTCCCTGCATAGCTTCTTCCTTTATGCATCAGCATTTCCCTGTTGCTTTGATAGATATCTCATGGTGAGATTCCAGAATAATATAATAGAGTACATCTTTTTTGATGACAGCAGATCTGCCCCCCTGCCCCTGGTCCCGGCCAAGGCCTGCCTCACGGATCTCAAATGGCTGATCCTCAGAGCGGACAAGCAGGGTATCCGGATCATCCGTGGCACAGATCGAGATGCCCTGGTCTTCTATATAGTAGGTATAGTCTTTCCCGTTAGACTGTCTGCCATACATCATGATCTGATCAAGAGGAACCTGCCCTTTTCTGGCTCTTCCGTCCTGGCATGTTGCACTTAAGCCGCCAAATGCAGCCCCGTGGGTAATCATAACATCCAGGCCGAAGGTTCGCCGGGCCTGCTCTTTTTCCTCCTGAATCCTCAGTCTCTCTTCTGCCGCGATACGTTCTCTCTCAAACTCGCCTGCTTCGGTCACCACTTCCAGCAGATTACCCTTCCTGGTCTTACTGATCTTCTCGGCAGTCCACTGGACCGCCCCGGTAAGGGCAAGGACAGCCGATATTATAAGGCTGATCTTGATTGTTAGCATGCCATCACCTTAGTTCCTTTCAGGCCCAAAGCTTCAGTGGATAGATTCCCTTCTTTTTCATGGCCTTTATAGCTTCTGTTACGGTCTTCTTGTCTTCCTTATAGGTCACACCATACCACTTTTCATCGGATTCCAGCACAGTCACAACCGCTTTATCTTCTTTGAGAAGCTGGGAGACGACCCCCGGAAGAAAGTATTCACACTTCAGAGGATTGGTCTTAAGCTCACGGTCCAGAAATGCCGGGAATCTTGCAACGATCTCCTTCATGAATCCCTGAGTAAATCCCCAGCAGTTCATGGATACAGGCGTCCTATCTGGAATCTTCTTCCAGCTGGCCCCATCATCCAGAGTAAAGGCGGCCGATTTCCCTCTCATCTCTATACGGGTGCGCTCGATGATGTCTGTAAGATGATGTTTATGATCTACCTTGCAGATCCCCCTGGCAACATGACCGTTTTTTGTGACCGTATTTTCGATGTGAAAACCAATCATGACAAACCTGTATTTGTCATCATCTTTGTGGGTTGTCAGGTAAGAATACAGTTCCTGGAAAGCCCTGAGGCCATAATAGTCATCGGCATTGATCACAGCAAAGGGAGCGTCAACCAGAGGAGCAGCACATAGAACTGCATGTCCTGTTCCGAAAGGTTTGACCCTGCCGCGCGGCACTTGATATCCCTTCGGCAGACGATCATTTTCCTGAAATACATATTCAACATCTATGAACTCAGCGATACGGTTTCCAACCAGATTCTTAAAATCTTTTTCTATGGAATGCTTTATGATAAAGATCACCTTGCCGAAACCGGCTCTTTTTGCGTCATATACTGAGAAATCCAGGAGAGTATGGCCTTCGCTGTCAACGGGGTCAATCTGTTTAAGTCCTCCGTATCTGCTTCCCATACCGGCTGCCAGTACAATTAAAATCGGCTTATTCATCTTTTTATCCTTCTTTCCTGTTTTTTTTAACATCATTGTCCCATAATACCATAAAAAGTTCAATATTCAATTCTTGCATATTTTTTCTGTTATGCTATAATAGCAAAAGTGTGAGCAAACAAGGAGGAATGACAGTCATGACATCAGAACAGCAAAAACTGATCCCGCAGCGTGATAATTCTTTAAAGAATGGAGACTTCACAGTCTTAAACGGTGAATACACCAAGAATCTCAATGTTTACGTTGTTGGTGAAAGGCACAAAGAGGCAGTAAGCTATATCATGATGCTGCTTGACCGGTCCACGGACAATACTCTCGGTTTCGGGATCAAGATGGGGACCGGCAAGAATTATGGTGTGTCTTTCTGGGATGAAGAAGATATCCCGGAAGAATACAGGCAGGCATAGAGTTTTTTATAAAGATTCTAAAAAAGATGGAGTACAGCGACTCCATCTTTTTTTATCTTTTTTAATTCGTGCAGTTACTCTATTCATGCCGCAGAGCAACAATCGGATCAAGATTGGCAGCCTTGACAGCGGGGGCAAAGCCAAAGACAATTCCTATTACCATGGAAAACATGATAGCCAGTATTACAGAAGGAATACTGATGGCAACAGGGACTTTGGATATCTTTCCGATGGACTCTGCCAGTATGATACCCGATATGGTACCTATGACACCTCCCAGACTGGTGAGGGCTGCAGCCTCTGTCAGGAACTGACCGAGGATCCTGCTCTTTCTCGCACCGATAGCCTTCTTCAGACCGATCTCTCTTGTACGTTCCGTCACGGAAACAAGCATGATGTTCATAACACCAATACCGCCTACGAGAAGGGAGATGCTGGCGATCCAGATCAGCTGAGTGCTGGTAGTATCAGAAAGCTGTTCATTCTGCTCTGCCTGTTCTGTCAGATCTTTTGCTCTGTACTTGATGGTCGGATTAGAGACAAATTC
>CADBNQ010000305.1 GCA_902796045.1 uncultured Lachnospiraceae bacterium
AATGTTATTTATATAAATAACAAAATCAAATATACTGTAATTTGATTTTAACAGCTTTTTTCTAAAAAGCCTTTGCTTTTTTAACATTCCTTTACTACAATGAAATAAGTGTCCGGAAACAAGACTTATGCCGCCGGATCATGTTCCGCTGACCAGGTTGCTGATCCATACGCCCTTTTTCAGGAGGTAAAATCCCACGATCACTTTGATGGCATCTGCCCCCTGGACGATGGCGATCATGGGCAGGATCGGAAGGCTGGTGAAGTGGGAGAGAAGATAGGCCAGCGGCACCGATACACACCAGGAAAACACACTGTCAAAGATAAAAGTAACCAGTGTCTTGCCGCCGGACCTGATGGTAAAATACATAGAGTTCAGGAGTCCCTGCAGCGGGAAGAAGGCTGCGGTGATGATGATAAACCAGCTGGCCAGATGACGTACTTCGGGTGCGGTATTGTATGCCATTGGGAATATGCCTGAAAGACCTATGAGGATGACGGCAAGACCTACGCAGATCCCGCAGCTGAACCAGATCAATTTATGGGCGGACTCTTTTGCCTTTTGGAACTCTGAAGCACCCAGGAACTGGCCCTCGATGATTCCGATGCTTTCGCCCAGATTGACAAAGACGATCCCCAGCAGGTTGCACAGGACATTGGATATATTCATTGCTGCCACGACAGAAAGACCTCTCACTGAATAGCACTGGGTCAGTGTCACGACACCTCCGGCCCAGAGAAATTCGTTGGCAAATATCGGGAAGCTCTTTCTCAATATAACTTTCAGCCTTGCAACAGGGATCGAAAGAGTTCCATAGACATCCTTGAGATAAGGATAGAGATCTGCTTTCAGTCTTCTGCGCAGGACAATGGCTGAGAATTCCACAGTTCTGGCAATGACTGTCGCCGCAGCTGCCCCCCTGACCCCCATCCTGGGGAAACCCAGCTTACCAAAGATCAGAATATAGTTCAATATGATATCGACGACAACTGACAGGATGCCGCAGACCATCGGCTCGAGACTTCTGTTCATCTCCCGGAAGGAGGTGGCGTATACCTGGTTCAGGGAGAAGGGAAGCAGACCGATCAGCATGATCATCATATAGTCCATACTCTTATCTAATGCGAGGGACGGGTCGAAGGATCCTCCGTCGCCGGTAAAAAAAAGGCCAACCAGAAATCTTCCCCGGAAGAAGAAGATAAGAACGGCGAGAAAGGTGATGGTCAGGGCAATGAAGAGCTTGAGGCGGAAGACCTGGGCAAAGCCCTTCTTATCACCGTGTCCGAAAAACTGAGAGCCGTAGATGCCCGGCCCTGACAAGCCGCCAAAGATGGCCAGATTGTACAGCATCAGCAGATGTCCTGCAATTGATACGCCTGAAATACTTTCTGTACCCAGACTTCCCACCATCAGGTTGTCAACCAGGACAACGGCATTGGCTATACCGCCCTGGATCATCATGGGAACGGCCAGCTTCAATGCTCTTTTATAGATATTAGTATTATTCAGAGTACTTCTGTCACGCATAATAATTCACCTGCCCGGCAGTTCAAAACATAGATTATGTTCCATTTGAACTACATAATGATGTGTATCATAATAAACAGGCAGATGTCAAGACAAAGGAATCATAATATGAAAAGAAAACTGTCCTATTTACTGCTGATCATCATACTCACCATGCTGATCATCAGTTCCTACCCGCTTCTTAAAAAACAAATTGAGAAAGGCCCGCGAAGACGGTCGGGTACCGGGGATCAGGCTGTGTGGATCAGCTACCTGGAGTTTAATGCCTACACAAAGTCTGTCAGCCGGAACGACGCTGAGAGCTTTTCTGCCTTTTTTCAGCATATACTGGACAGGTGCCGGGATATGGGGATCAATCGTGTCATCGTACAGGTCAGGCCCTTTGGTGATGCCCTGTATGAATCTGATTACTTTCCCTGGTCCTTCAGTATTTCTGAAAAACAGGGTCAGTCCCCGGGCTATGACCCTCTGGAGATCATGACTGACCTGACCCATAAAGAGCATATGAAGATTGAGGCATGGATCAACCCCTTCAGGATATCCTCAGGGGACAGCATCAGCCTTCTGTCTGAGGATAATCCGGCAAGGAGGTGGTATTACAGGAATCCTGATACCCGGAAGGTCCTGGAGTATGAAGGGGATCTTTACTACAATCCATCCTCAAAAGAGGTCAGGAAGCTGATCTTAAACGGGATTGAGGAGATTGTGAAGAATTATGATGTCGATGGGATCCACATGGATGATTACTTCTATCCGGAGTTTTCTGATGAGGACTATGACAAGGCCTTTGATGCAGCTGATTACCAGAAAAGACGCAAAAGTGGTAAAATATCCCAGAAGACAAGTCTGGCGGACTGGCGGCGGCA
>CADBNQ010000306.1 GCA_902796045.1 uncultured Lachnospiraceae bacterium
ATCTCGTACATGGATGTGTTGAGCCAGGTGCCCCTGGTTTCGATGGTCAGTCCCCCGGGACCATCGGTACTGAAGGTGAAATCGGCATAGCGGGGTTCCCAGAGTCTCAGGAAATCACAGTAAGACCCCTTGATCCACTTGATCCGGTCAAGGTATTCCAGCTCATCTTCTGAAAATCGGAGATCGCAGTAGAGCCTGATCTGGTGTTTGATCTCTTCAACCATTTCCGGTGTAAAATGCACATCCTCGTTGCGGCATTTGAAGGTCCATGTGGTCTTATAATCACTGAACTGATGATAGATGGCCTGACCCATGGAGAACTTGTAAGCATCTGTTTCCAGTAAACTATTGATAATCTGTTTCATTTCCTCACTTCTTTCCTGGCATATCTGCCTGTAATAATAGATGGACTGATCGCCGGTAAGACCATTCTTCCGACTGTTGAAGCTATTATAACACTTATCTCCCTCTGTGACAAATTAAGATATGAAGCTTGCCAGAAAAAGCAGTAAAATGATACTATATGATCAGTGAACAGAACATAACCCCTTATAGGAATCTGACAGCTGTGACAGAGGGAGGACAGGTATGTATTATGAATTTGAAAGCCGGCTGAACATGAAGCCGCTGATCTTCGATGATGAGAAACTGAAGGTCGGGGATGCCGAGTACAGATACGAAGATATCGAAGCGCTTGAACTGATCAGGACACCGATTTTTTCTACATACGGTATCCTGAAGCTGACATCTGCGGGCAAAGAGCATACGATTCCATTTCCGCGCAGCTATAAAGAGAAGATGAACAGAGTGCTGAGAGAGCTGGAGCGTGAGAGGACCAGGACTAATGCCGCAGCCGGAGAGGCACAATCCAATCTGCAGCCTGCCGGGAATCCGGCGGCAGATCCTTACGAAGAGATGAAAAAACTGAAGGAACTGCTGGACCTGGAGATCATCACACAGGACGAATTCGACCGCAAGAAAAAAGAACTCCTTGGCCTTTAAAAATAATTTGACTCTATTCTTTATTGTTGTTAAAATAAATTGATATGCAATATATCGAAGCAATCCTTGATAGCTTTGAACTTTATATCATATGATTTTATTTATGTCGATTCTGTAGCAGCTGTTTATACGAGGTGAAGTGCGTGATCAGATATGCATTTTATTGTTTAGTCTTTCTCGGCAGTGCCCTGATGGTCTATAATATCTACGGTTTTATCAGTTTTTCACGATTTATAAAGTCCCAGAAGAGCTGGAAGAATGACAACAAGGCTGTCGATATCCCGGTGATCCTGGTAATCCTCTTCCTGCTTGGCTATCTGATCATCGGCTTTTTCGGTCATCCCGACCTGGTGGTGGGAGGGATCCTTTTTGGCGGCAGCATCTTTGTCTTCATCATGTATCTGCTTCTGTTCAGGATAACCAGTCAGCTTCTGGAGAGCGAGCGCCATGAGGCAGAGCTGATGGCTGTGGAGAAGAGCAACCAGGAGAAGATGGCATTTCTTTCCGGCTTCAGCCATGAGATGCGGACACCCATGAATGTGATCATCGGTCTCGATAGTCTCGCCCTGAAGAATCCTGATCTGCAGGCGGAGACAAGAGACCAGCTTGAGAAGATCGGCTACAGCGCCAGACATTTGCTTGGCCTGATCAACAACAGTCTTGAGATGAACAGCCTGCTGGCTGATGACATCAGGGTCAGGGAGGAGCCGTTCTCCTTAACTGATATCCTTGGTCAGGTCAATGCCATTACTGAGACTCTCTGCACTGAAAAAGGCCTTCATTATGAGGTCAGTATCAGCCGGGAGCTGGCAGACAGCTATATCGGCGATGAGATGCTGGTCAAACATGTCCTGCTCATCATCCTGGAGAATGCTGTAAAGTATACAGATTCCCCTGGGAATGTACGATTTTCTGTGTCGGAAGCTTCTGCCGGCAGACCGCATACCGGTCCGGTGATCCCGGTTGCCTTTGAGATAGAAGATACGGGTGTGGGGATCAGTGCTGAGTTCCTGCCCAGGATCTTTGACCTTTTTTCCAGGGAAGACAGCAGTGCGACCAGCCGTTTTGGCGGCAGCGGGCTGAGCCTGTCTGTGGCAAAGCGCATGACAGCCCTTTTGGATGGGACCATCGATGTGCAGAGTGAGAAGGATAAAGGCTCCATCTTTACCGTTGTGATTCCGCTGCTGATCTCAGAGCAGGAGAAAGAGAGTGACGGACCCGTGGATGAAGTCTCTCTGGAAGGACTTCACATCCTTGTGGTGGATGATATAGAAGAGAACGCGGAGATTGTCTCTGACCTTCTTGAACTGGAGGGGGCAGAGTGCGAGCACGCAGAAAACGGACAGATTGCCGTGGATATGGTTTCCCGGTCTCCTGAGTATTATTATGACGTGATCCTGATGGATCTTCGGATGCCGGTCATGGACGGATTAGAGTCAAGCAGACAGATTCGCCGCCTTCCCCGGTCGGATGCAGAGGATATACCGATCATCGCTCTTACCGCCAATGCCTATCAGAGCGATGTCGAGGATTCTCTGGCAGCCGGTATGAATGCGCATATGGCAAAACCTGCTGACGCTGATATGTTATATGCAATGATAAGACAATACATCTCTGAAAAAGGGAAAAGACACTGATGAATGGTCTGATGAGATAAAGATAGAAAGGGGATAAAGAGATGACATTACAGGAGTTATATAAGAATATCGATGGAGATTATGATCAGGCGATCCGTATCCTCCGGGTGGATAAGCTTCTCAAAAAACATATTATAAAACTGACGAAGAGCGGCGTCGTCGATTCTCTGATCGATGCAGGCAAAGATATGGACCCTGTCAGCCTCTTTGAAAGAGCCCATGCCGTAAAGGGTGTCTGTGCCAATCTCGGGCTGGTAAAGATCGCTGATGCAGCTTCCGAGATCTCTGAGGAGTTCCGCCCCGGCAGAAGCCGGAACATGACCGACGAAGAGGTCAAGGAGAAGATCGACAGCATCAAAGACATATACACACATACTGCCGAAGAGATCAGAGAGTTTGAAAAGAGTGGAAATTAATTGATTATACCGGAAGGAGCAGCCTCTTATGAACCATGCAGCAGTTTCTGACAAGAATCACCCGATACCCCCATACCTGACTGCGGCAGGCGCATGGGCACTGGCTTTTGGATGCAGTGTCGGATGGGGGGCATTTGTCATGCCGGGAAATACTTTCCTTCCTTTGGCAGGCCCCCTTGGAACCACCATCGGTATCGGTGCCGGAGCGGTCATCATGATCATTCTTGCCATGAATTATCATTTTCTGATGAATCAGTTTCCGGATGGAGGCGGTACTTATACCTACACCAAGAAGTGTTTTGGATATGACCAGGGATTCCTGAGTGCATGGTTTCTCTTCCTGACCTATATAGCCATTATCTGGGCCAATGCCACAGCACTCCCTCTGATAGCGAGGACCCTGCTGGGCAGTACTTTCCAGTTTGGCTTTCATTATGAGATCGCCGGCTTTCAGATCTATGCAGGGGAGATTCTGCTGGCAGTGGGCTCACTTGCTGCCGGAGCACTGATCTGCCTGCGCCGAGACGCGGCCCAGCATATCCAGATTCTGATGGCGGTCCTTCTGTTTGCCGGTATCGTCATCTGCTTTGCAGCAGCATCCGGACATCTGGGCACCGGGATCACAGACAGGTCTCTCCTCTTTGTACCGGGCAGGAGCAGGTTCAGCTCTTCCCTTACTATCCTTGCCCTGACTCCCTGGGCTTTTGTCGGCTTTGAGTCAATCTCTCATTCTGCCGAGGAAGCGCGTTTTTCTTTAAAGCATGCCTTTTTGATCATGACGATCGCCGTCATCACCGCCTCGCTGGCTTATATCTTTCTTTCCCTGCTGGCTGTGACTGCCCTGCCGGAAGGAAGGACTTCCTGGGCTGACTATCTGGCACATCTGGATGCCTATCAGGGAATCACATCTCAACCCACTTTTTATGCAGCTTACAGTGCTCTGGGACGGGCCGGATCTTTGATTCTGGGCGTCGCCTCACTTGGAGGTATTTTTACCGGCCTGATCGGCAACTATATCGCTCTGAGCCGTCTGATCCATACACTATCGGAAGATGGGATGATTTCCGGCTGGATTGGCAGTCTGGATGAGAATCATACTCCCAGAAATGCCATACTGTGTATTTTTGTAATTTCTGCATGCCTTCCCTTTTTCGGAAGGACTGCAATCAGCTGGATCGTCGATGTAACCACTGTTGGTGCGACGATCGCCTATACTTTTACTTCCGCGGCAGCCCTGAAGACGGCCAGACAGGAATCAAACCGCACGGTGGCTGTCACCGGCATATTGGGAATGGTTTTCTCCCTGATGTTTGCCGTGGCCTTTCTGATACCGAACATACTTGGAATCACGACCCTTTCCACGGAGTCCTATCTGATCCTTGCCGTATGGGGGATCCTGGGCTTTGTCGCTTTCCGCATCCTGCTGAACAGGGACCGCCACCGCAGGATGGGCAGGTCTACAATCGCCTGGATCATCTTACTGGGTCTGGTTATGTTTACGTCCTCTGTCTGGATGTATCAGTCTATTGTCCGTTCGATCAGGCAGTCACTGATCGACGCCGGCATAGACGGGCCGGCAATTGAAAGGATCGTGCAGTCTTCCGTCGGCGTGGACAGCATCATTCAGATTGGTATTGTTGTCCTTGCTCTGATCATCCTGTTTAATATCTATTCTCTTATTCAGAAACGGGAGAAGCAGATCGAAGTGGAGAAGGCGCTGGCAGAGGAGAGCAGCAGGGCCAAGACCAGTTTCCTGTCCAATATGAGTCATGAGATCCGTACGCCTATGAACGCCATCATCGGACTGGATAATATTGCCCTGCGCAATCCGGACCTTAGTCCCAAGACCAGAGAGCATCTGGAGAAGATCGGAGCCAGCGCCCGCCACCTGCTGGGACTGATCAACGATATTCTTGATATGAGCCGGATCGAGTCGGGAAGAATGACTCTGAAGAGTGAGGAGTTCTCTTTCAGGGAGTTCCTTGACCAGATCAATATCATCATCAATGGCCAGTGTATTGATAAGGGGCTCCATTACGAGTGCCATATAGCAGGCAGGGTCAGCGATTATTATTTCGGTGACGACATGAAGCTGAAGCAGGTACTGATCAATATTCTGGGTAATTCCGTCAAGTTCACAGATCCTCCGGGTGAAGTGTCCCTGACGGTTGAAGAGCTGGGCCGTGATGGGGACAGCTGTACCATGCGCTTTATCATGAAAGATACCGGCATTGGCATGGATAAAGAATACATTCCCAAGATTTTTGAGGCTTTTTCTCAGGAAGATGAGGGGGCTACGACCCAGTATGGAGGAACCGGACTGGGGATGGCTATCACAAGAAACTTTGTGGAGATGATGGATGGCCGGATAGAGGTTGAAAGTGAGAAGGGTGTCGGTTCTGTCTTTACAGTGACAGTACCCCTGGAAGCTTCCGACAGAAGAGCCCGGGATGAGCTGCCTGTCAGCCTTCCGGAGAATCTCCGTACTATTGTTGTCGATGATGATGAGATTGCCTGTGAGCACGCCCAGATGGCCCTTGAGGCGATTGGAATCGAGGCAGAGAGCTGCACAGACCCGTCAGCAGCCCTGGCGCTGATCAGGGAGGCACATGACCAGGGACGTCCCTACCAGCTTATGCTGACAGATTACAGGATGCCTTCCATGAACGGGCTGGAGCTTGTCCGGGCAGTCAGAACTTTTGATGACAAGGATATGGTTGTGATCATGCTGACCGGATATAACTGGGATATCATCGAAGATGAAGCAAGAGCAGACGGCGTAGACGGGATCCTGGCAAAGCCGCTTTTTTCAGACAGCCTGCTCAAGCTTATCCATTCCCTTCTCCTGTCCAGGGAGGGCTTTGAGCTCAGCGTGCCTGTGGAAGAAGAGAGTGACCAGCAGGAAGAGAAC
>CADBNQ010000307.1 GCA_902796045.1 uncultured Lachnospiraceae bacterium
TCATAGTCTTCTATGACATGTTCAACAAAATTGGTCATGGGAAGGTCATTCAGAGGCATATAGGTGTCCCCGACCAGGTATCCAATACCTGCATCGGCACAAACCCAGACTACGCCATTGACATACTTGATGCATCGAACGATCTTCTGGGGGTCAACAGAGATCACCTTGGCCCCTTTCATATTTTTGGCCAGGTCTCCATGGATTACCTTTCCATTCTGCGTGCCCAGATAGATGTATTCCCCATCCACAGGATCCGGATAGACGGTATTGATCACGCCATAATCAAAGGAATCAGAGCTGTAAAAGGCTGTCACCCGAAGGCCCTTCATGGTAAAGAAGGCTCCGGAAAGTGTCACCCCAAAGATGGACTTGTCCTTTGCCTGGACCAGCTCGCAGATATACTCCTTATCAATCTGGGGATCTTCAATGTTATGCATAACCCCATCAGTATCCACATAAGCCATGCCCATGGTTGTGGCAATGATGATATTTCCTGTCTCGTCCTCTATGATCGACCTGACTGAGGAAGACTTGAGCCCCTCCTCCCGGTCATAGGAAGTAAACTTATTATCCTCCAGCACAAAGACACCGCTGTCATTGGTCCCGATCCACAGCCTTCCCTTCGAATCTGCATAGAGGGATACAACACTGGATACACCAGTCGATGAATCATAACGGTAAAAATCGTTCCCATCGTAACGGATCAGTCCGCTGTAGCTCCCGATCCATATGAAGCCTTCCCTGGTCTGCACAATAGCATTGGCATCAGAAGTGGGAAGACCGTTGGTATTATCATAAAGCTCCGAAGTAAATCCGATTCCACGCGCCGTGGGATTAATCGCGGCATAAGACTCCCGGGTCATGCTAAAAGCCAGCCATCCGGCGGCCAGCAGTGTTATCAAAAGGTATAAAAGGATTGTTCTCTCTTTATTGTTTTCTGAAGTATGCATAATACCCTCCCCTTGCTGTAACATATGAAGAATTATACCACTTCCCATGTTGAAGTACAATCGTTGTTTAACAGTTCAATGTAATGAATATAATGATTCCTTCTCAATTTGAGTATCCGCTTTATAATCCGATGAGAATATGGTATGCTGTTAACAGATAAAAAAACGAGGAGGGCAATAAACAGATGAACAATGAAACCAGAGCGACTACCAGGGTATACCGGGACGATGAAGGGGTATACCACTGGGTCTATGATCTGAATATGTTTAAGAATCACTCCATCTTGTGGACGCTTCTCAAGGCGATGGGGATCGTGATGGCAATACTCTTCCTGATCTTTATCGCCATCGCGCTGACAAGCCAGTCTTCTTCAGCCAGTGTTCCAGTCTATCTGGCAATCTTCGGCATCATCTTTGTCGCTGCCATGGTCCTGTCCGTTGCCTGCTACTTTCTTGTGGCGGCAATATACGGCGGCCATTACATAGCTGTGTACACCATGGACGATCAATCTATTACCCAGTCGCAGCCAACAGACCAGGCGACAAAAAGTTCACTGATCGGCCTGTTTGCCGCCGCTTCAGGCGCAGCAGCCGGAAAACCGGGCCTGGTATTTGTAGGCCTGTCCCAGAGAGGAAGAGTCGTAGTCAGCACCCCTTTCAAAGACATCAAGTCACTGAAGATCCTCCCTTCCTTGGGAGAAATCAGGGTACACTCTTTCCTCACCTGGTATACCATCTATGTCAATCCGGAAGACTTTGAGTTCGCAGCTGACTACATGGAGTCCCACTGCATCAAAGCCCGGATCACACGTTAAGCTTCTCTACTGCTCGGGTACGTCCAGGGCATCCTGCTGGGCCTGGTTCAGCTGATCAACCAGGTCCTGCGACTCCTCTAAGACACTCTGCTGGGTCTCCTCTGTCAGTGACTGATCAGACTTGAAGTGTCCGACAGCAAGCCAGGCTGCGATGAGGGCAGCAATCAATATACTGATAAAACCCAATCCAAATCCATGTCTCATGAAAGATGCTCCTTTCTAAAAAATGAAATACTCCTCAAAAGAGGGGAAGCCGCCGAGGGCTGACATATCCGGTTACTCATTGGGGGCTAATCTGAAACCAGGCATCATCTATTTCATCAAAGATATTAGCATACTGAACA
>CADBNQ010000308.1 GCA_902796045.1 uncultured Lachnospiraceae bacterium
CGAAAATCCTGCGTCAGAGATTGAACCTCTTGTCTTGAAGCCATTTGTATGATAAAGTTTCTTTAAATAGTTATAAATAAAAACCATTCAGGAGAGATTTATGAACAGATTTTTCTACAGGAGAAAGAAATTAACTTCTTTTCAGCTGATCAGCACTGGTTTTGCCGGCGTCATCATTATCGGAACCCTGCTGCTCATGCTTCCTGTCTCCTCTAAAGCGGGCGTTTTCACACCCTTTTCTGACGCCTTGTTTACAGCGACATCTGCTGTCTGTGTGACAGGGCTTGTCGTGCGTGATACAGCCAGCTACTGGTCTCTGTTTGGCCAGGGGATCATTCTTCTGCTGATCCAGATCGGGGGACTGGGCGTCATCACAGTGGCTGCTTCATTTTCACTGATTCTCGGCAGAAAGATATCACTGAAGCAGAGAAGCACCATCCAGGAGGCCATCTCCGCTCCGACGGTAGGCGGGATCGTCAGACTCACCAGGTTCATCCTCTTTTACACTTTTCTGATTGAACTGACAGGCAGTCTGGTCATGATGCCCCGTTTCATAAGAGATCACGGGCTCCGGGGCGTATGGATGTCCTTCTTTCATTCCATCTCTGCTTTCTGCAATGCCGGCTTTGACCTGATGGGAACTGTGGAGAAACCTTTCGCCTCCCTCGTCTCCTATGCTGCCAGCCCTCTGATCACGATCACGATCATGACATTGATCATCGTGGGCGGACTCAGCTTTATGACCTGGGTCGATATACACAAGCACAGACACCATCTCAAAAGATACAGCATGCAGTCCAAGGTCATCCTGGTCATGACCTTCTGTCTGATCGTTCTTCCGACACTGTTTTTCTACTTTCACGATTTTAAGGGCATGCCTTTAGACAAAAGGATCCTCTGCTCCCTTTTTCAGGCTGTGACTCCCCGTACAGCAGGTTTTAATACTGCTGATCTGACGAAAATGACCGGGCCGAGCCGGGTACTGATCATCATACTGATGCTGATCGGAGGTGCCCCCGGGTCTACTGCCGGTGGTATGAAAGTCACCACCGTTGCCGTTCTTCTGGCAAATGTTTTATCTGTATTTTTCCAGGATGAAGATATCCATCTCTTTCACCGCAGGATCGACCCCCACACCATCTGCAATGCGGCAACGATCCTTGTCATGTACATTTTTCTCTCTGTAGGCGGAGCGCTGGTCATCAGTGTTGTCGAAAATCTGCCTGCAGGAGTCTGTCTCTTTGAAACAGCCTCGGCTGCCGGAACAGTAGGACTCACTCTGGGCATCACGCCAGGACTTGGCCAGGTCTCACGGGTCATCCTGGTCATTCTGATGTTTATGGGCAGAGTCGGAGGCCTGACACTGGTCTATTCTGCAGTGTCGGGAACCGGGAAGAAGCTATCCAGGCTTCCTATTGAAAAAATCACTGTTGGTTGATAAGGAGGAATATTATGAAATCGGTTTTACTGATAGGAATAGGCAGATTCGGCAGACATGCTGCCATGCAGCTCTATGAGCTTGGACATGAAGTGATGGCGGTAGATATCGATGAAGACCGGGTCAATGACTGCCTTGAATATGTCACCAGCGCCCAGATTGGGGACAGTACCAATGAGGAGTTCTTAAAGTCTCTGGGTCCGGACAACTATGACCTGTGTATCGTTGCCATAAGCAACAATTTCCAGAGCTCACTTGAAACCACCTCCCTGCTCAAGGAGATGGGTGCCAGTCTGGTAGTCTCAAGGGCCGAGCGGGACGTACAGGCAAAGTTCCTTCTCCGCAACGGCGCTGACCATGTCATTTACCCCGAAAAACAGATGGGCAAGTGGACAGCCATCCGCTACAGCTCTGACAACATTCTGGATTTCATAGAGCTGGATGCCTCACACGGCATCTTTGAGATCCCGGTTCCGGACGTCTGGATCGGCAAGACCATCGCAGAGATTGATATCCGGAAGAAATACCATATCAACATCGTAGCCTGCAAGCAGAACGGAAAAATCTCTGCCGTCATAACGCCGGACATCCATCTGACTTCCGACATTACCCTGCTCGTGCTCGGCTCCTATAAAGATCTGGACAAATATCTCCACTCCCGCAGATAACCCTTCCCTACCGGCAGGATCAATTTATGGATCCTGCCGTGTTCTTTGAAAGGTGAGACAGCAGCCTATGGATCAGACCGGTTGCGTTTGCTCTTTTCGGTTCGCGCGCTGATTTACCGCCATTCGCGCAAAACTCGCTGCGCTCAGACAAGCGCTCAGTGGCGGTGCTAGCGCGAGCCTCAACTTCGCAAACTATTGCAAGCGGTCTTCTCCATAGGCTGCTGTCTTCCCCTTATCAGAAATACCGTGCAAATCCCTTGCTTGTTCATTAAATACCTGCCGATTTTCGCCACAC
>CADBNQ010000309.1 GCA_902796045.1 uncultured Lachnospiraceae bacterium
TCATGATGATGTTCATGGTCATGGTCATGATGATGCTCATGCTCATGGTCGTGATCATGGCTGTGTCCATGCTCATGAGTATGAGACGATGCTGTCCTGCTGCTTCCTGATCTTCTGCGGTTACGTTCCACAACAACCACATCAGGTTCAATAGCAGTGATGGTCTCCTGGATCTTTGGCAGGAGCGCATCGGGATCCTCGGCGGAGAATCGCAGCTGCTCTGTAGCGTAAGTCACAGAAACATCTGACAGCTCAGGCATTTTACTAAGCTTATTTTCAATCTTGGCCGCGCAGTTGGCGCAGTCAAGTCCTTCAAGAATACAAACTTTTCTCTGCATACCTATCTTCCTTCTTTCTTAGAGTGAGTTAATCACTCAATCACTCATCTACATGTGTCATATGAATCAGGGCTTCCTCGATGATATCTACAATATGCTGGTCGTCGAGAGAATAAAAGATGTTTTTCCCTGCTCTCCTGGCCCGGACCTGATGATTATTGCGCATCATGGCCAGCTGATGGGAGACTGCTGATTTGGTCATGTCCAAAAGTACAGAGATATCTCCCGCGCACATTTCTTTCTCCTTTAAAGCGAAGAGGATACGCATCCTCGTGTAATCCCCCAGGACTTTAAAGAAAGAGGAAACCTTTTCAATCGATTTGTTGTCAGGCATCTTAGTTCGTACCTCTTCTATCACATCAGGATAAAAAGCGGCAGTGTCACTCACCGTTGTTTCCATAATCCATCCTTCTTTAAAAGTATATAATCAGTTGCATAATTGAGCAATCGTTCAATTGATTCGTTCCTATCATACACTAACTTAGATGGATTGTCAAGTCTTCTAGAATAACTTGCGGATCTTTTCCGGCATGATCTTTCGGTAGGCAATCATCAGCAAAACCATGGCACAGGTCCATGAGACCGGGTAGGCGAAGGCGACTCCTTTCACACTGTGGAATTGATGCATCATCGTGAACAAGGTGATGACCCTGACACCGCAATAACTGAAAATGATGATGATCATAGGATAGACAGCCTTGCCAAAGCTTCGCATGTTGCTGCTCAGGATCTCTATAATGGTACACATGAAATAGAGCGGATAGATGATCCGCATCTCCTGAGTAGTCAAAGCTGCGACCTGAGGATCTTTTGTAAAGACACCTACAATGACAGGGGCCAGAAGGATCAGCAGCATGGCTTCACAGAACGTAAAGGCCGCTCCTCCGATCATGGTAAAGCGATTGCCCTTTATGATCCTGTCCCACTCTCCTGCGCCATAGTTCTGACTGACAAAGGATACAGAAGCCTGTCCAAGTGACAGCAGGGGCAGCCAGAGCATGTTTTCTGCTTTAAAAAACACTGTAAAGGAAGCAATTTCCTTTACGCCAAGGGTGTTGATCTGGCTCTGGATGACGATATTTGAAAATGTGATGATCGTCGATTGGATACCTGATGGCACCCCCACTTTCAGTACTGTGATCAGCTCTTTTACATCAAATACCCTGGAAAAGAGCTCCAGCCTGTAAGGTGTTTTCTGGCAGACCAGATAGGCAATAACACAGACTGCGGCAAATGTCTGTGAAATGACTGTAGCTATTGCAGTACCCTCCACCCCCATCTTCAGCCAGGCAATAAAGAAATAGTCAGCCCCAATATTGAGGATACCGCCGGTCAGCTGAAAAAGCATGGGGGTTCTGGAATCTCCCATGGCTCGGATCACACCGCTCAACAGATTATAGAGGACCACAGAAGCCATGCTCAGAACATAGATTCTAAGATAACGGATAGCCAGGGCAAATATCTGTTCCGGTGTACCCATTAATTTTAGAAAGACTGGTGCCAGAAGTTCTGCAAAGATTACCAGCATGATTCCGCCGACCAGGCCTGCCAGGAAAATCGTGTGAATCAGACGTTTCAGTCTGCTGTGATCCCTGGCCCCGAAATATCTGGCCGTGATGACATTGGTTCCCACTGCCATGCCGTTTAAAAAACCGACCATGCAGGTGATCAGGAGGTCGCTGGCACCGATGGAGGCGGCAGATTCCGTCCCGAGAAACTGTCCTACAAAGATCAGATCGACTGTACTGTAGAGAAGCTGGATCAGGCTGCTGCCAAGGAGAGGCAGGGCAAAGAGGATAATCTTGGTCCCTATACTGCCTCTTGTCAGATCTCGCCGGGAATCATTATTCACTATATACCTCTTTTCTTCAGAACAGATGGTTCAGACCATCCAGACTCAGACTGGATATGGCGTCGTGTGCTTCGAGAACTTCCTCCAGATCCTGGTCTTCTTCATGCTCATGCTCTGCACATCCCGAATAATGACCATAGGCGACAAGGGGAGTATCTTCAGGGACAGAGTAGGAAACTGTCTGGTAAAGGATGATGGCTGGTTCATCCAGGCGGATTTCCTCTATGATATTTCCGAAATGGTCCTTCATGACACCAATCAACTCACCTGCAGCTACAACCTGGCCCGCTCTCTTCTGAGGGAACCAGCATCCTCCTCTTGGAGCGTCGATATAATGGGCATGAGGCATATGACGGGGTATCTGGTTCTGGCGGTCATTTAAGAAACGTGAGGAATCCAGACTGCCGATGGAACGTAGGATATTCCTTACGTCTTTCTGGGAGGAAAAGACTTCCTCGGGAGTCCAGAGACCAAAACAGCCTCTCTCCAGGAGGACTGACGGGATCCCAAGGATGCCGGCCCGGTTATAGGCACCCCCCTGTTTGCTGTGAGAAATGATATAATAGGGAACATCAGCAGCTTTGGCCATCTCCACAGACCTGTCTGTCGTCTCCTGGTCCCCATTGCCCACACAATAGATGAAGGGAGCCAGGTCTTCAAACCAGTCCCCGTTGTGGACGTCTATGTAATAGTCGATGATAGAAAAGAGCTCTTTCTCCATAAAGTAAGCGAGCTTGTCCGTGTAGGTACCATCGGGATTGCCCGGGAAGACTCTGTTCAGGTTCTTTCCGTCGGCGGCAGATACACTGACTGTCCTGGCCTTGAAACCATTTACATTGACCAGATGGATCATGATCAGGATCCCTCTGATGTCTGAAGGCTCCAGCATCCGGCCGAGGCCGGTGACACATTCTATGCCCACATATTCTGCATTATGGATACCGCCGTCCACCAGAACGGTGGGGCCGTCCTTCTCTCCGTAGATCAGAGTACAGGGCAGCTTATCTTCATCAGTAAAGGGAAGGTCCAGATAGCCCTGGATCTTCTGCCCTTTTTCCACTGTCAGGTTGCATAATGTAAAAGACATATCTACCTCTACTTTCTTGTTCTAAAAGATTCAGATCAATAAACAATTTATAAAATAATGATTATGGTCTGTCATACTTATGGCAGGCCACCTGATGACCTGGTTCCAGTTCGATCAGCTTAGGATGATCTTTACAGCACCTGTCAGACTTGCAGTCACAGCGGTCCTGGAAGGGACATCCCGGTGGAACATCCAGAGGACTGGGTGCCTCGGACTCGATACTTTCTATCTTTTTAGTGAAATCCATATTCAGATCAAATATAGCTCCCAGCAGAGCCTGGGTATAAGGATGCCTGGCATTCTTATCGATCTCATCTCCCGGCAATACCTCCACGATATTCCCCAGATACATTACTGCGATCTGGTGGGCAAATGACTGGATCAGTCCCAGGTCATGGGCGATAAATCCGATCGTGATATTCTTTTTCTTCTGAAGGCCGACGATCAGTTCTATGATGGTTTTCTGAACAGATACATCCAGTGCACAGGTTGCTTCATCCATCACGATGATCTCCGGTTCTAGAGCGATGGCCCTTGCGATGGCCACACGCTGACGCTGGCCGCCGGACATATTGTGCGGATAACGGTCGGCAAATTCTTCAGGCAGGTCCACCATCCTTAGGAACTCTCTGGCCACCTTATCCTTTTCCGATGCTTTGATCCGATTATAATTCATCAAAGGCTCGCAGATTATATCCCGGACTCTCATCTTGGGATTGAAGGACCCTGAAGGGTCTTGGAAGACCATCTGGATATTCTGCCGGTTCTGGCGCAGCTCCTCACCTTTCAGCCTGGTGATATCCCGGCCATGGTAGAGGATCTCGCCTTCAGTAGGCTTATCCAGAGATACAAGGAAGCGCATAAAGGTACTCTTGCCACAGCCGGATTCTCCCACCAGACCAAGAGTTTTTCCCTTGTACATCTTGAGGTTTACATCATTGCAGGCCAGAAGAGACCGGCCTCCCGAGGCAGGAAATCTTCTGGTGACATGTCTGGCTTCCAAAATCATTTCATCTTCGTTAAACATAACGTACACCTCCTAAGGACGGAACCGCTTCCAGAAGCATCTTTGTGTAGGGATTATCAGATTGATGCAGAATATAGTCACGGTTCCCATGGTCTTCTATGACTCCATCTTTCATAACGATCAGATCATCAGACATGTAAGCTGCCACCCCCAGATTGTGGGTGACAATGATGATGCTGGTGCCATACTCATCCTTAAGGTCCATGAACTGGCGGATGATCTGAGCCTGGGTAGTCACATCAAGGGCACTGGTAGGTTCATCTGCCAGGAGAAGTCTGGGTTCGTAGGTCATTCCCATCGCGATGCCGACCCTCTGTCTCATCCCGCCGGACAGCTGAAAAGGATAACTCCTCATAATGTTATCACCACTGGGCAGGCGCATGCGCTCAAGCATTCTGACAGCCTTGTTCCAGGCATCCTGTTTTGAGATGTCTTTCTCATGGGTACGGATATATTCAACATAGGAAGAACCAATTTTCCTTGTGGGGTTCATCATGGCTCCGGAATCCTGAAAGATCATGGAAATCTCTGTCCCCCGGAGCTTCCGCCACTCTTCTGCTGTTTTACTTAAAAGAGAATGCCCGTCAAAAAGGATATCTCCCTTTGTGACTGCACCGCCGCCGGCCAGGAGACCGAGGACTGCACGGATCACGGTCGTCTTCCCGCTTCCGGACTCTCCAACGATACTGCATATGGATCCCTCTTCCATGGTCAGAGAAAAATCCTTTACGATCAGATTGGATCCGTAGGAGATGTCAGCGTTTTTAATCTCTAATAATGCCATATCTTCATCCCCTCCTTTACTCAGATTTCGGATCCAGTATATCTCGAAGACTGTCGCCGAGCATATTGAATACAACAACAGTGACAAAGATCGCCAGGCCCGGGAATACCATAAGCCATGGAGCAGACTGCATGTAGGCCCGTCCTTCTGAAAGCATCAGGCCCCACTCCGGTGTCGGCGGAACCGCTCCGAATCCAAGAAAGGAAAGGGCAGCCAGCTCAAGCATCATACTGCCGATGTCGGTCGCCCCTGTGATCACAAGGGTCGGCAGTGCATTGGGAAGCATATACCTGTACAGCATATAAAAGGTCTTTGAACCTGTCACAATAGCTGCATCCACATAATCTCTGTGTCTGATCTTCATGACAAGACTTCGGGCAAGTCTTGCATATTTGGGCCAGGTTACAAGGGATATGGCCAGGACGGCATTCCTTATGCTGGCTCCGAGGATACCGGCTACAGCCAGGGCCAGAACCAGGCCGGGGAAAGCCATCATCATGTCAGCGATACGCATGATCACTGCATCCACGATTCCTCCAAAATAACCGGCCAGGATGCCCAGAACCATACCCACGGCAAATACAATAAAGACAATGGAAAAAGAAGCCACCAGGGAGGTTCTCGCCCCATAGATGACTCTGGCATAGATGTCCCTTCCCATCTTGTCAGTTCCGAACGGATGGCCGGGACCGGGCGGTTTAATAGCCTGTCCGAGATCTCCTACAGTCGGATCCACACCTCTGGACACCACCGGGGCAAAAATCGCTGCTAAGATGATCAGAAGAGCCAGAACAGCAAAGATTGTAAAGGTTTTATTTTTCAAAAAGATATTCTGTTTTTTCATAAATATCACCCCTTCAATCTCATACGCGGATCAACTAAATAGTAGGACAGGTCAACGAAAAGATTAACAACCATATAGATCAGAGCAATCCATAATACATAGCCCTGGATCAGGTAGTAATCGCAGGAAGTAATCGCTGAAACTGCCAGGTTTCCAAGTCCGGGATAGGAGAAAATAACTTCCACCACGGCAGTTCCGCCAAGCAGAGAGCCTATGGACAGGCCAAGCATGGTGATCAGGGGAAGCAGAGAGTTTGGGAATACGTTGAACCACAGGACTCTCCAGAATTTCACACCTCTGGCCAGAGCACCTGTGACATAATCCGAAGACAGCTCTTCCAGTACGGCAGTCCTGACCTGCCTGGTATATTTTGATGACATGGCAATGGCCAGTGTCAGTGAAGGAAGTACCATGCTCTTGAAATCCCCCCCTGAGGAGATGACAGGAAAAATACGCAGTTTCACACAGAAAACAAGCATCAGAAGCAGGCCCACCCAGAAATTAGGAAGGGAAACTCCCAGAAAAGTAATACCCCTGACCAGATAGTCAATCCAGGAATCTTTGTAGACTGCCGAAAGCATTCCCAGAGGCACTGCCATGATCAGCATAAGGATCACCGAAAAAATGGTGAGCTTTAAAGTCGGCCATAATCGCTCTGCCAGGAGGGTGGCCACCGGTTTCCTCAGCATATAGGAAGTACCGAAATCCCCCTTAAGACAATTCGATACCCAGCGGAAATACTGTGTAAAGAAGGGATCATTCAGTCCCATCTCACTTCGTATGGTCTGGATGGCCTCCTCGGTAGGCATGGTTCCTGATGCCGTCAGCATATGTCTGACCGGATCTCCCGGAGAGACATATGTCAGAAGAAAAGTAAAAAAACTGATGCCGATCAGAACAATCACAATCTGGAGCAGTCTGGAGATGAATTGTTTTTTACTCAAGGACTATCTCCTCTCTTTCCAAAATATAGTCTGATATATAATCAAGAGAATAATTTAAAATTACTTTAAAGGATGATGGGGAGGGTACAGTACAAAACCGTACCCTCCCCAAAATGAATCAAGAATTATTGCGAAGTATTATGAAGAAAAAATCATTACTCGGCCGGTGTGATCTCTGTGGACAGCCAGTAATAGTCTGCTGTGTGGATGTGGGCGAAACCGACATTCTTCGAGTAGATCATGGAGCTGTTATAGTAGCCGTCGACCAGGGCAGCGCCGTCATCGATCAGGACCTGCTGCATCTGCTCGAAAAGCTCTGCACGTTTGTCAGCGTCCATGGTAGTTTCCAGCTGCTCATACAGCTTGTCATACTCTTCGTTCTTATAGCCGCAATAGTTTGCCTCGCTCTTGCTGTACCAGTTGGCCATGTACTCGGTAGGATCGCCGTTGGCTACTGTGGACCAGTTGTTGTTGTTCAGGTCATAATCAAAAGCTACCAGCTTTGACCACTGGTCATCAGAGCTGCCGTAATCAGCTGTCACGCCGATGCCGATGTCCTTTAAGTACTGGGTATGAGCGTCGGAGAAGTCGTTGAGGGACCGGTTTTCATAGGAAACATATTTGAGGTTGATATTCTCACCGTCAAGTTCCCTGATACCGTCTCCGTCA
>CADBNQ010000310.1 GCA_902796045.1 uncultured Lachnospiraceae bacterium
GTCAGCTCTGCTGACACATACCTATAGTTGATTCTACTATATCACATTATATTATCCAGGTCAAAAGTAAGATATGGATATCGGGAGAAAAATAATTGCTTTTCATCAGCAGGCAGCTGAGACTCCCTCCTCTTCAGGGAGGAGAAAGAGTTAATTATTATCAGAGGGAGTCTCAATTTCCCTGCTGATGAAGCCTGCGGCGCATCGCAGACGCCTAAGTGTGCAAAGCAATGCTCCAGTGGAGCATTGTGTGCTGTGCGCATAGGAAGATGCCTTTGGCATTGCGCAACTCGCGCGGAATCGTCGAGACGATTCCGATTGAATAGATTCCAATAGTACTTATATGGAAAAGGCCTCCTCTGCCCTGTCTCTCACCTCTCTTGATAAAAGGTTGGTGTGTCTTAATGCCAGAACCAGGTCGCTGACCGCAAGTTCCTTTCTGGAATGGAGTCCTGCGTAGGAAAAGGCCATCTCGAGTATGGTCAGGGGGAGCTCCGGCAGCCTGGTGATCCTGCCTGCCGGCTGATTGTCTTTGTCGGAGAGGCGGATCAGTTGAGTAAGGAGTGCTTCTGTCTCCTCTCGCGAAAAAGTGTTCTTTACCCGGGTTTCTTTTTCCATGGCCGGTATCGTGCCAAGCAGGATGCGCAGGGTCATCTCCTCGTCCGGCTCTTCGATGGTGATGGGGTAGAAGCGGCGGGCCAGAGCTCTGTCAGGCAGCAGATAGGCCTCATACTCCTGGATGGTCGTGGCACCGATGATCTTGATATCCCCCCGGTCGATGAAAGGCTTAAGCATGTTGGAAATATCATTGTGGGAACTCTCTGTAGAGCCGGCTCCCACGATGGTGTGGATTTCATCGATAAAAAGGATGACATCCGGGTATTTCTCAAGCTCTCCGGTCAGCTGTCTGATGCGCTCTTCCATCTCACCCACATACTTAGTCCCGCTCAGAAGGGAGGTGGTGGTGAGCTTGAATATGCTTTTCTTCTTTAAGAGATCAGGGACCTCTCCTCTCTGTAGCAGCCAGGCCAGCCCTTCCACGACGGATGTTTTCCCGACACCTGCGTCCCCGATCAGGATAGGCGATTTCTTAGGGGAGATCAGGATCAGCTCCAGGTCACTGATCTCCTGCTCGCGCCCGATCGCCGGGTTGGTGGTATAGGATCTTGTCGTCATGTTATAGGCATATGTGTTGAGGAAATGGCTGTCTACAGGGATGGCTTTAGGCGGTCTGCCCGTGAGCAGGTCTCCGGCTGACGGCAGGCCGTAGTCCAGATCATCTTCAGACCAGGATTCACTGCGGAGCCAGCGGTCCCGCGCGCAGAGCCAGCCGGCCAGAGACAGGTCCCCTGCCGGAGGGTTCTCCTCCATGAAACGGTTTTCTATGGCAAGCCATGCACGAAGAAGGGTCAGCCTGTTCCGACAGTCTTCCATATGCATAAATTCAGACAGACGCGGCACCCACAGGTCCTTTCCGTCGGCAAAAACAGACAGATGGTGGACCAGGAGGTCAGCGAGCAGGACCCCTTCCATACAGCCTTCCCAGTAAACAGATTTTCCCTGCCTGGCGATCGCTCCTATGAGGGACAGGGTGTCCTCGTCTGAACGGATGATCAGGGAATAAAAAATCTTCAGGGTCTTCTCGAACAGTCCTGCATCAGGGAAACATGCGTTAAGGTCAAAGAGAACCTCGGCATAGACCGGATAATACGGCGTCTTCAGGTTCTCGAGCAGTCTGACGCAGCAGGCCAGCCAGGCCTCCGAAGAAAAAGGCCGGTCATCATCCGGGCTTTCCTCCATCTGCTGTCTCAGGCGGAGACAGTCTTTGAAATAGAGGGAGAAGAGTTCCGGGGTATCAGGGAATGAGACATTTTCCCGGTTGTCGACCAATGTCCTGATGAAGCTCAGGTACAGGTCATTATTGTCGAAAGCGATGATATGTTCCGGAGAGACATAGGATGAAAGGATCATACTGATCTCCGGGGGATAGGGTTTCGCTGCTGATTCTGTCAGCTGGTATGCTTTGGTCAGTGTATCATATATGGCGTGCATGA
>CADBNQ010000311.1 GCA_902796045.1 uncultured Lachnospiraceae bacterium
CCCGAATGAAATCACGAATCTGACGAAGATTCGTTTTAATTCTTTGAACGTTCAAGGTTGTTCTGCTGTTCAGTTGTCAAGATTCAATCTCTGACGCAGGATTCTCGTGACTTTAGTCGTGAAAGAAACGCGCCAGATTTGCTTCTCTCTGACATGGGTCTCAAGCCCGCGTCAGAGATTGAGCCTCCGGCGGATCGCAGAGTTGCGCAGAAGAAAACACCTACGGTGTCGCACAACTCGCGCGAAATCGCTGAGGCGATTTCGATTTAAAAGCTGCCGCAAGAGCGACAGCTTAGTTATGTTATCATATAGGAACTCTTGTGTCAAGCACTATTTTAATCTCTGAAGCAGAATTCTCGTGATTTCAATCATGTCATGATTCAATCGGATTCGTCTCGACGAATCCGATTGAACAGTTTGTGTTTTCCACAGTTTATTCTTTGATCTCCAGGTCATTGATACTGACTTCATAGTCCGGGTCCATATCAAAGAATACCATGACTTCCCCGGTGATCTTCGCTTCAAATCCATTAGCACCGAACGCCATGTTGCCCATGTGGTAATTATAGTTCTTTGGCTTCTGACCCTTCAACAGCAGCTTGCCGCTGTTGACATTGTTCTCAAAAGCGCTCTGGGCCATCTCTGCCTCTCCCAGGTCGAGAATCACCGCTACACATTTTCCTGAAATGCCATTCTTATTCTCTCCAATGACGCTCTCATCATCGGTGATGTCTTTTACCTCGATGCTTGTGTCATCCCAGGTGACTGATTTCTTCTTCTCTGCTGCCGGCCCTCCTGATCCGGAACAAGCGGCAATCAGGCTCAGGACTGCCAGAGTCATTAAAGCGGCTGTGATCTGTTTAGACCACATCCTATCTGCTTTCTTCATCAACAGACACCTCCTTCATAAAAATCAAGACTCGCTCCAAGTACATCATCTTCCTTTTCTGTTCTTCTTTACAAAATGATTAAGTATCCCGCCGACGACAATGATGATCAGGGCAAAGATCAGCACCTTCTTGGCTGCCTCCTGGGGGATAAGACCTTTATCGCCGATCGTACTCTGATAAAAGGTCAGGGAGTATTCAATCTCCACCGGGTCTCCCATGGCAGTGGTATCTGCCAGGACCGGAATCAGCCGGTCCATCTTGGCAACCGGAATCGTAAAGGTGGAATTCCCCCCATCTTTCGTCTCATTCAGGTATTTCTTCCCGCCGACGATCATGTAGTCATAGTAGGTGCTTGACCAGATCAGTTTGGCGTAGGCCCTGCCATCCCTGACTAAAAAGAGGGTAGGCGAACTGATGCTTGCCCTTCCGCTGCCGCCGGTCATATTCACTTCTATAGAGTACTCCCCATCAGCCTTGTTGACCTTCATAGGCTCTGCAGGCGTCTTGGCGCTCTGTCCGCCGGATCCTCCACCGGAAGAGCTGCCGGCCCCCTCATCTTTTTCGTGCTCCCTGTCATATTGCTCCACAGCGGACTCAATCTTGTCATAGTCAGGCAGGGTGATGGACAATGCCTCTTTTGGGAGGGAGGATGCGTCAAAGACCAGCATCCGGTCATACCATTTCTTTCTCCTTTTACTGAAAGCCGCACAGAAGATGCCCTCATCCAGGTTGCTGACGGGTACACGGAATACATAGTTCCCTTTATTATCCTGAGTATAGGAGATATAATCAGAAGCCGGTGCTGCTGCCGCCTCTTTGCCTGTCCCCATATAGAGCAGCAGATAGCTGTGCGATGACAGCATGAGGTCTGCTGTCATCTTCCCCTTCTTTACATAAAGCTTCGCTTTATCCACTCTGAAAAAAGAGGAGCTTGAGAGGACTTCTATATCATAGGTCCCGTCTTTCACAGCTTCTCCTGCGATCGGGGTCATCCCGTACTTTACAACCTCCTTCAGTGTCTGTTCGTCCTGACTGGCATAGTCACTGTGAGCCGAATCGGCATATACATTGTGATACATCAGCAGGGCGGCGATCACAGCAGAGAGCAGCAAGAGCCCATATAAACATTTTCTATGTGTTGAACAATTACTCATAATAGTATACTTGCCTTTCTTATCCGTCGGACGCAGAGGAAATCCACTGCTTTCTATCATCATACCATGAAATCAGTAAATAATGTATTGCTATTTTAAAGAAATAATGATACTGCCCCTATATTTTCTCCTTCTCAAAAGGTCTTTGTTCCTATATAATAGATATAATGGAAACACGGATACAATAATCAGAATTTATTTACCTCAGATCAACAGCATATAAGAACTATCTGATAACATTATAAAGGAGAAGAGAATGATTGAGCTCCGCAATCTGACAAAAACCTTCGGTGATTTCACAGCAGTGGATCACCTCAATATCAAGATAGAGACCGGTGAGTTTTTTGGTCTCCTGGGACCCAATGGAGCCGGGAAAACCACAACCATCAGCATGCTTTCCACCGTTCTCCTCCCCACAGAAGGGGAAGTTCTGGTAGGCGGCCAGCCTCTCACCAGAAAGAACTCTGAGCAGAAGCGCAAGCTGAGTGTCATCACCCAGGAGTATTCCATGCGGCAGGACATGACCGTGACCGAAGTCATGGAATACCAGGGGCGTCTTTACTATATGCCTAAGAAAACCATCCGGGAAAAGACGGATGAGCTGCTGGAGTTTGCCGGGCTGTCCCAGTACCGCAGACGTGTGGTACGGCACCTGTCGGGTGGTATGAAGCGCAAGCTGATGATCTGCAGGGGCCTGATGATCGATCCGGAGATCATGCTCCTGGACGAACCTACTGCCGGGATGGATGCCCTGTCCCGCAGGCAGATGTGGGGCCTTCTGAGGCAGATCAATGACAGGAACCTGACCATCGTGCTTACAACCCATTATATGGAAGAGGCCGAGTCCCTCTGCGACCGCATCGCCCTGATCGATCACGGGAAGCTGGATACAGTGGATACACCGGCTAACCTGATTCGTGATCTCGGTGCTTTTGCGGTGGACGAGATTGAGGAAAACGGCACGATCATTTCGAAGTTTTTTACCACAAGAGAAGAGGCCATCGCCTATCTCTCCGGCCTGGGCAGCCAGGCCACCCTGCGTAACTCAACACTGGAAGATGTATTTGTGGAAAGGATAGGAAGTCATCTGATGAAAAGGTGACACAGAGAATATCATGGGAATCATCACTGTATTATGGGAAAAATGGACTGAATTTAAAAGAGATTTCTACAAGATCACTCTGGCAGCCATGATATCCCCCTTAATGTATCTGATCATATTCGGGATGGGGATCCAGACCACCTCCCACGGAGAGCCTTACCTGAACTACCTGATACCTGGTATCGTGGCCATGTCATCTATGACCGGCAGCTTCAGTGCCGTAGCCCAGAACATGAGTGTTCAGAGGCTTTACGAGAAAGCGCTGGATCAAGTCATGGTCTCTCCCACCCCTCTCTGGCAGTTTATCGTGGGACAGATCATCGGGGGAAGCCTGCGGGGCATGTATTCCTCCTGCATCATCATCCTTCTGACCATGCCGATCCATACCGGTCTGATCTTCAACCTGAAGTCATTTGCCATCCTCTTTTTGAACGGGACGGTTTTTTCTACCATCGCTCTGGTTTTATCCTTCCTGGCCAAGAGCTACGCGGACGCTCCTAAGTATAACGCCTACATCATCACGCCCATGTCCTTCCTGTGCAACACCTTCTTCTCTACCGACCAGATGCCTCTTGGCTTCAGACAGGTGATTGCCCTGCTGCCGCTGTCCCAGTGCAGCACTATGGTAAGAAGCATTGCCGGCGGAGGGGAAGCTAGTTATTTCGGCGTTGCACTCCTTCTGGTCTACCTGCTCATCTTCTCGACCATTTCCTTCCTCTTTATATATAAGAAGAAAAACTTATGATTAAAAACAAGGTCCGCAAGCGGGCATCAACCTATAAAGCACGGAAAAAGGGCTGCCACATAGCAGCCCTTTAGTAACGATATAGTGCCGGAAAGCCCGGTTGGATTTATTTAATATTCAAGGTACAAGAATCACCCGGATAGCTAAAGCTTAAAAACAGATAGACCGTCTGGCCCTTTTTCAGTTTAAGCTTGCCGTATCTGGACCTGAGCGTGCTCAGATTCGGATATTGATTCGAGATACTGTCTTTGGTTCCGAAC
>CADBNQ010000312.1 GCA_902796045.1 uncultured Lachnospiraceae bacterium
AAGATTATTTCAGAAGCGAATCAGTATGTTGTGACTGAGTACGGGGCATACAGACTGAGCTATGAGCTGCAGGAGTTCCGGGCTGATGAGGAGGAAGGATTTAAGTTTTATTATGGGATTCGTATATGTCAGGTGGACAGCAGGGATGAATCGGTCTTTGATCTCTGTCAGGTCAGGGGCGTAACGGACCGGGAGCAGACAGCAAGGGCCTTGTTTGCCATGCTTGTAGAGGGGCTGGTCATGCCGGTATCCCTTCCTGAGCTGATTGATGATTGGCAGGCTTCTGTCCAGATGGTATAATAAGCTGAAGAACCTGACATGATAGAACCAAAGGAGAACAGGCATGTATGTTCAGAAGGCGATTTACAAAGGCGGAAGCGGTGAGATCACAGAGAAGAAGTCCAGATTCATTGCGCATGTGGCTGCGGCTTCTACTGTCGAGGAGGCTCAGCAGTTTATAGAGAAGATCAGGAAACAATACTGGGATGCAAGGCACAATTGTTCAGCCTTTTTTGTTGGAGATGAGAATCCGGTTACAAGAAGCAGTGATGACGGAGAACCGGGCGGTACCGCAGGAAAGCCTATTCTGGAGGTGATACTTGGCAGCGGCATCAGCAATATCGTCATTGTTGTGACCAGGTATTTCGGTGGAACCCTTCTCGGGACCGGAGGACTTGTAAGGGCTTACAGTGAAGCGGCCAGAGAAGGCATCCGTCATTGCCAGGTCATGGACAAGATCAGAGGGATCAGGGTAAGGCTGACCGGAGAGTACACAGATCTGGGGAAGCTTCAGTATCTGCTTGCTCAGAATAAAGTTCATGTTCTGGACACAGAGTATACAGATAAAGTCGCTGTGACAGCCCTTTTCCCGCTGGAGGATTCAGAGAAGCTTCAGGAGATCATCACTGAATCTACCAGCGGCAGGGTGGGGATAGAGAAGATAGAAGAGTTGTATTACGGCATAGTAGACGGCAAGGTTATTTCCGTTTAGCCCGATATCTTTCTGTTGGATCAAGTATTTTCTTTCTCAGACGGATGTTTTTGGGAGTGACCTCCAGAAGTTCGTCTGTATCGATGAAATCAAGGGCCTGCTCAAGACTCAGGATCTTCGGGGGTGTCAGCTTCAGTGCTTCATCAGATCCGGAGGCCCGGGTATTGGTCAGCTTTTTAGTTTTGCACACATTGACTTCGATATCATCTGTCTTGGCGTTCTGGCCTACGATCATGCCGGAGTAGACCTTTTCTCCGGGACCGATAAACAGGATACCTCTTTCCTGGGCGTTGAATAATCCATAGGTGATCGTGGTGCCGGATTCGTAGGCGATCAGGGATCCCTGCTTTCGATACTGGATATCCCCTTTGTATGGCCCATATCCATCATAGAGAGTGTTCATGATTCCGGTCCCTTTGGTGTCCGTGAGGAATTCTCCCCTATACCCGATCAGACCTCTTGAAGGGATGGAGAATTCCAGACGGGTGTATCCTGTGCCCGACAGGCTCATATTCTGAAGCTCCCCTTTTCTTGTGCTCAGCTTTTCAATCACTGTTCCTGAGTATTCCTCCGGGACGTCGATCACGGCGATCTCCATCGGTTCTGTTTTTCTTCCTTTTTCATCTGTTCGATAGAGGACTTCCGCTTTACTGACAGCGAACTCATAACCTTCCCGGCGCATATTTTCTATGAGGACGGAAAGATGCAGCTCTCCGCGGCCGGAAACCTTGAAGGAATCAGTGCTGTTTTCCATCTCTTCCACTCTCAGGCTGACATCCGTATTCAGCTCCTTAAAGAGCCTGTCTCTGATATGTCTGGAGGTGACATATTTACCCTCCAGTCCGGCCAGAGGACTGTCATTGACCAGGAACTGCATGGCGATTGTCGGCTCGGAGATCTTCTGGAAGGGAAGGGGAGCCGGGTTGTCCGGATCACAGATTGTATCACCGATGTGGATATCCGAGATTCCGGAGATAGCCACGATGGAACCCACCATAGCTTCTTTCACTTCAATCTTTTCCAGCCCTGCGAATTCATACAGCTTGCTGATCTTGACTTTTTTATGAACAGAAGGATTATGGTGATTCACCATCAGGACTTCCTGGTTGACAGCAATAGATCCGTTTTCCACTTTACCGATGCCGATCCTGCCCACATAATCGTTATAATCGATAGTGCTGATCAGCACCTGGGTGTCGGCGTCAGGATCCCCAACCGGGGCAGGGATGTGCCTGATAATGGTTTCGAACAGGGGCCTCATATCGGTCCCGTGTTCATTAAGCTCCAGCATGGCAATACCGGATTTGGCAGAAGCATAGACAAAGGGACTGTCGAGCTGATCATCTCCGGCATCGAGTTCGAGAAACAGCTCAAGAACCTCATCCATGACCTCTTCCGGTCTTGCTTCAGGTCTGTCGATCTTATTCACACATACGATAACGGGATGGTTTAATTCCAGCGCTTTCTTGAGGACGAATTTTGTCTGCGGCATGGGTCCTTCAAAGGCATCCACTACCAGGATGACACCATCAACCATCTTTAATACACGTTCTACTTCGCCTCCGAAGTCAGCATGACCCGGGGTGTCAACAATATTGATCTTCACGCCTTCATAATTGACAGCTGTATTCTTTGACAGGATCGTGATGCCTCTCTCCCTCTCGATATCATTGGAATCCATGATACGCTCACCAATCTCCTGATGCTCCCTGAATGTACCGCTCTGTTTGAGAAGCTCATCAACCAGTGTGGTTTTGCCATGGTCAACATGGGCTATGATCGCTACGTTGCGGACATCCTCTCTGGATATTTTCATATGGGTACCTTCTTTCATTTTATTTACATCAATCATCTTAACAATCCGGCACATCATCGGTGAGATCATGGCCGGCCGGCTGACTTTAACCAGGATAAAACTAGATTATTCTAGCACAAACCACATTAAGACTCAAGTGAAATACATAAGATGGAAGATAATAAGCCGTGTTTGGATACGATCATTGAGAGTAAAAATCAGGAAGGAGCTAGTATTATAATGACAGAAAAAGTATTGATGAACAACCAGGCAGTTGTTGCAGGAGAGATCGTTGATGAATTTGTCTTCAGCCATGAGGTGTTCGGAGAAGGTTTTTATCATGTCAGCTTAAAGGTGAACAGGCTGAGCCATTCCACGGATATCATTCCACTCCTTATCTCAGAGAGATTGATTGATGTTGCCAGGTCCTATGTGGGAAAGTATATGGAGGTCAAAGGCCAGTTCAGATCTTATAACAAGCATGAGGATAAGAAGAATCATCTGATGCTGTCCCTGTTTGTCAGAGAACTGCAGCTGCTGGAGGAGCTTCACATCCGAAGACCTAACAGCATATTTCTGGATGGATATATTTGTAAAGAACCTGTCTATCGTACCACCCCGCTGGGCAGGGAGATTGCGGATATCCTTCTGGCTGTAAACCGGGCTTACAGCAAATCAGACTATATTCCCTGCATATGCTGGGGGAGAAATGCCCGCTTTGCCGGGACCCTGGCAGTGGGAAGCCGGATCCGGATATGGGGGCGTATCCAAAGCAGAGAGTACCAGAAAAAGATCGAGGAAGACCAGGTCATCAACAAGATTGCCTATGAAGTATCCGTCTCCAAGATGGAACATATCGAAGACAGGGCAGAAGAAGAAAGCATGGTGGCAGATTCCTTCTCCAACAGCTAATATCAGAAATTGTTTAAAAATCCCTTGCAGTTTTCTTTCATAATATATATAATTCAGACGTGAATCCATGCTGTGATTACTATGAGGAAGGACATATATTATGAAGATTACCCCTGTAAAAGGAACTAATGATTACCTGCCTGTGGAAGCAGAACTAAGAGAATATCTTCAGGAGACAATCTGCAGGATCTATGAGAACTGTGGATTTCAGCGGATATTTACACCGGCTGTTGAAGATATAGAGAACCTTGACAAAAGTGAAGGCGGCGATAATCTGAACCTGATTTTTAAAATCATGAAGAGAGGTGACAAGCTGACAAAGGCTTTGAATTCGGGAGACCCCGGGGCTATTGCAGATCTCGGCCTCCGATATGATCTCACCCTTCCTCTCTCCAGATATTATGCCAACAATCGTTCCAGGCTTCCCAGCCCCTTTAAGGTGATCCAGATTGATAAGGTCTACCGGGCTGAACGCCCCCAGAGGGGAAGGCTCAGAGAGTTTGTTCAATGTGATATTGATATCCTTGGATCAGATTCTCTCAATTGTGAGATCGAACTCATCCATACGACAGCCAGGGCCCTCCTGGCCATAGGCATCGATCATTTTAAAGTGAAGGTGAACGACCGGAGGCTGCTGCGTGAGATCCTGCTGGGAGCAGGCTTTGAGCAGAAGGACCTTGATTCGGTATGCATCACATTTGATAAACTTTCAAAAATAGGACCGGAGGGTGTGGAGAAAGAACTTCAGAACAAGGAGATCGATCCGGCTGTGATCAGGGACTTTATGCGTCTGCTTGCAGATGCCCCGCTTTCTCTTGAGCAGGTCAGGGACCTGTGCCCCGGTTCGGAGTATGTAGAAGGACTCAGCTATGTGATTGAGACATCGAATCGGCTGGCAGACGGAAAGTATACGGCAGAGTATGATATGACCCTGGTCAGAGGACAGGGATATTATACAGGGACTGTCTTTGAGATAGAGTCTGTTGATTTCGGCTCTTCCATAGCGGGGGGAGGCAGATATGACAATCTGATCGGCAAGTTTGTCAAAGATCAGGTTCCGGCGGTTGGATTTTCTATCGGATTTGAGAGAATATTCAGTATACTGATGGAGAAAAAGAGCAGACAGGGCGACCGTCCCCAGACAATCGCACTTCTCTATGATGAGGCGGATATAGAAGCTGCTGTCAGAAAAGCAGAGGAGCTCCGTGCTTCTTATCGCACAGCCCTGTTTATCAGACCGAAAAAGACCGGAAAGTTTCTCAACCGGCTGGAAGAACAGGGGTTTGACGGATTCCTTGTGTTTGGAAAAGATGAAGAAGTCAGGACCTTTTAGTGGACGAGATTTAATTTTGACATAGATTTTTTCCCTGAACTATGATATGATGAGTCAAATATTGATGTTTTGACGCTAGATTCTTCTATTACCACAGATGAAAGGTCAGATTATGGACGGTAGTTTACAGATTTATCATGGAACAGGGAGAGGTAAGACCACAGCTGCCCTGGGTCTGGGGATCCGTGCCGCGGGTAATGGCAAACAGGTCATTATGGTGCAGTTCCTGAAGGGAAGAAGCAGTGGAACTCTTGAGTATCTGAAGAAACTGGAGCCTGAGCTTCAGATTTTCCGCTTTGAACGGGCAGGCAGCCGTTTTTCCGATCTGAGTCCGGAACAGCAGAAGGAGCAGGTCGACAATATCCAGACGGCCTTATTGTATACGAAGAAGGTCCTGGATACCTGTCAGTGTGATCTGCTGATTCTTGACGAGATATTCGGCCTGATTGATTATGGCATCATCTCAGAAGATGAACTGGAGGAACTGGTCAGTCTCCGCGGGGATTCCGTAGATCTGATTCTGACGGGCCGCCATATGCCTGAACGCTTCATGGACATTGCAGATTCTGTTTATCATATTTTTGCAGAAAAGGAAGGAAACAGGGAGATACTCTCCTAAGATATACCACGGAGAAAGGAAGGAACCACATGTCGATTTTTACAGGTGCAGGCGTTGCCATCGTGACACCATTTGATGAGAATTACAATATTGATTACAACAGCTTCGGAAAGCTGATCGATTACCAGATTGAGAACAAGACAGATGCCATTATCGTCTGCGGTACTACAGGCGAGGCCTCTACCTTGAATCATGAAGAGCATCTTTCTGCCATCCGCTACTGTGT
>CADBNQ010000313.1 GCA_902796045.1 uncultured Lachnospiraceae bacterium
ACACTGGCCTTGATCAGACGGATATTCTCCAGGATCTCCTGGACAGAGGCGTGCAGCTTTCCCTCCGCCTCCTGCATTCTCTTATGCCGTGTCTTCATGGGAGAGCGAAACAGAAGTACCAGCATCAGACCCAGAATGCCTCCGGCAATCATCAGAATCACAAAATGCCAGTCCATGGCAATCAGGATCGCAGCCGCACCGACAAAGCTCACCACGATGCTGAACAGATTCGGAAGGATTGACATGATGCCATTCTTCACCACGCTGACATCCGAAAAGACACGATTTACCAGTTCCCCGCTGTGATAGCTTTTAAGTACCGCATAATCCCGGGACAACAAAGCCCCCATCATCATACCCTGCATCGACTTCTGCAGCTCCGCTGAAGCGTGCACTTTCAGATAAGCCCGCAGAGCGGACAGCATATGCTGTACAAGAATCAATCCCCCAAGAAAACAGCCGTATCTGCGCAGCGCTTCAAAGTCAGAAGAAACAGCACTATCTACCAGACCCTTCGTCGCCATGGTAAAACCAAGAGAAGCGATCGCAGAAGCCACCGTCAGCAGGCAGATCAACAGCACCTTCAGGTGGACACACTTCGACCAGCCGGCAGCCGCCGCGAGTCCCGGGCTTTTTAATATCGATTTGATTCTATATAATTTTTCTCTCACAGCTATACCTTTCCGATGGGCTCCAGGCTGTACTTTCAAAACCCAAAGATGGATATAAGCACATCATACTTCTGCGGTTTCCTCGTCATTGGTTTTATTCCAATGATATTACGGCTCTGCCTCAGCAAAAGAAGCATGAATGTTCCAACATTCGTATAGACGATAAAACCCTTCTCAAATAGTAATTCTTTAAAACCGTAACCATTTACGCTCGGTTCATAATTTAGATTATCTATCCCTGATTTTGATCGTTCTGTCTACTAAAAACTATTGTGGATAACTCGCTCCCTGCAGCCGCCGAATATTAAAGACTTGTTCTCCTTTATGCAATCAGGCATCAACATGAAAATCCGGATAGACACTTCGAACTATCCTTCTGAAAATTAACCTTATTCTTTGCAATACCATCCATGGCATTCTTCCGTATTTCATCCATCTGATTCCATATGCTCGCTGCTTATCCGTATCTAATTGGTATGATTTTCCATTCTTTTCCATGGAAACAATAAGTCCATAAATATCTTCACGTTTTCTCGGGGCATCTGGCCGTTGGCAATTGTCACCCCATGTTTGAATTCCATCCGGAAAGATCCTGTAAACTCTGTGTACAATGTTTTTCCCGTCATTCCTGCGGAACAATATAATATCTCCAACCATTGGATCCCCTACTAGAGGCATAACTGTAACTATATCTTTCCTCGATCTTATCAATGGCTCCATACTAGACCCCTGAAGTGGTATTTTCAACGGTATTATAACACCATTTTCTCCTAATTCTCTCCATTTTTCAAGTGATACCCCTGAATCGAAAGATTCTTCATCCTGTACCTGTTCACTTAAAAGATCATAAAGACTTTGGGCTTTGCTCATCTCAGCATCCCCCCACTCTTCTCATTTCCATACAAAGGTAATGCATATCCCACGCCTGCAGCTCCCTGCATCAAAGACACTTGATGATCGGCTGTATTTACAAGATGAAAAAGCCTTGGTGAGGCAGGGTCAACCGCACGAGTTATAGATTGTTTCAATTCCTGCATCTCTATACCAAGATACGATGCTGTCATCAATCTAGCGGCATTTCCGCAACATAAAGTATCACGCTTAAGTTCATTAATCACGTGTTCCTTCAGATACATTTTAGCGATTGCAGTGTCTCTTCTGCAGATCTCAAGTATCTCTGAATTGGTACTATACTCCATCAGTTTTTTCCTATACATACCAATTCCTGGTGCACCAGAGCACCACCCCCCCATGAAACCAATTGTCCCTTCATTCCTCAGGTCAGGCCAATTATTTCTATCATGGATGAGTAATCTATCTTCTTCCCGCAGCAATTGCAATATACGTTTATCAGCTTCATTTGTCCCTAGCGTATATTGCAAAGCTCCTAGCGCCAAAGCAAGCCCGGCCTTTCCGTGACCTGCTCCTGTCAGTTGCGTATCTGCTTTCATCATCTCCGGAATCAGAATTCTTGCCAAACGTCGAGCTTTTTCACTTTTCACCTTTGGCAGTTGTAGGCACAGGCCTGCTAATCCTCCCAGAATATCTGTTTCTGTGCCCAGTGTAACATCTTCTTCAAAGCGATCTAATAAGGCTGATGCTTCATTATAATATCTATTATTTCCAGTCAGTTCATTGACATGAATCAATCCTGCGATGATACCAGCAACCCCGCGGCCTAATGCACAAGCATCCCCATTAAGATGAAAAGTCTTTTGTGCACAAAGAACATAATCCTCCAGGTCCTGATGCATTCTCCGAAACAATGGTCCTTCTTCCTGTCCCATTGCGGCTAACGCACAGAGTATACCTGCCGTACCTTCATATAAGGTAAATCCTCCACTGGTCCAAAATCCTTTTCCTCTAACATTTGATAAATGAATATAACCTCCCGGCAAATTAGGAATCTGGTCCCGTTGAAGTTCACGGATAAGCATTGCATTCCAATCCACATTCTCCGTTTCCTTTGAAAGCTTTTCTTTGGAATAATAAACCGTTCGAATGATCGCCATCTGTTTCTTTAACTCCAGTTCATCTAACTGAAGTATCTTTGACTTGGCAGATTCCACTGGCGAGAAACGAAAAAAGCCGTCAAACACTATTTGCTCTCCACTTTCCGAGCCTAGTTGACGACTATCACAAAAGAGAGAAACAGAATCTCCATGTGTGTAAAATATTGGTATCCATTTTTGAGTAAGAGCATAGATTTCAGA
>CADBNQ010000314.1 GCA_902796045.1 uncultured Lachnospiraceae bacterium
TCCGTGATGAGTGCATACATGAAGTATGAATAAGAGTGGTACCGCGTGATTTATTCCGCCTCTTTGCAAAGAGGCGGATTTTTTTCGCTTAGCACAGCGAGAGTACGAAGTACGGAGCTGTGCGAGGGACTTATACGTTACACATTTGAAGGAGGAAGAGACTGTGAAACATGCCGAGAAATATAAACCGATGTACTTTACTGCTCCGGAACTGACTTTAAAATGGGCCTTAAAGGATCATATTGAGAAACCGCCTATCTGGTGCTCAGTAGACCTGCGTGACGGCAATCAGGCCCTGATCACCCCCATGAATCTGGAAGAGAAGATTGAGTTTTTCAAGACCCTGGTAAAGGTCGGTTTTAAGGAGATCGAGGTTGGTTTTCCTGCCGCCTCCGAGACAGAGTATGAGTTCTGCAGGACCCTGATCGAACAGGATCTGATTCCTGATGATGTGACTATTCAGGTCCTGACCCAGGCCAGAGACCATATCATCAAGAAGACCTTCGAGGCCATCAAAGGGGTGAAGCAGGCCATTGTCCATCTGTACAATTCCACATCTGTGGCCCAGAGGGAGCAGGTCTTCCAGAAAGATAAAGAGGAGATCAAGAAGATTGCCACAGACGGCGCGAAGCTGTTAAAGAAGCTGACGGAAGAGGACGGCGGAAATTACCGTTTTGAATATTCTCCGGAGAGCTTTACCGGCACAGAAGTTGAATATGCCCTGGATGTCTGTAATGCTGTTCTTGATGTATGGAAACCCACACCGGAGTGGCCAACCATCATCAATCTGCCGGTGACGGTGGAGCATTCCCTGCCTCACGTCTATGCCAGCCAGATCGAGTATATGAACGATCACATGAAATACAGGGACGGCGTTGTCCTTTCCCTTCATCCCCACAATGACCGGGGTACCGGCGTGGCAGATACCGAGCTGGCTCTCCTGGCAGGTGCGGACCGTGTAGAAGGAACCCTTTTTGGAAACGGGGAGAGGACCGGCAATGTTGACATTGTCACCCTGGCCATGAATATGTATACCCATGGCGTGGAGCCGGGTCTTGACTTTACGGATATGCCTTCGATCGTTGAGGTTTATGAGAGAGTGACCAGGATGCATGTCTATGAGAGACAGCCCTATGCAGGTCAGCTTGTATTTGCGGCCTTCTCAGGCTCCCACCAGGATGCCATCGCCAAGGGAATGCTCTGGAGGGAGACCCATCAGGATATCAAGTGGACTGTTCCCTACCTGCCCATTGATCCTAAGGATCTGGGCCGCCAGTATGATGCCGATGTCATCCGGATCAACAGCCAGTCCGGCAAGGGCGGCATCGGATTCATCCTCGAGCAGGGATTCGGCATCCGTCTTCCCATCAAGATGCGGGAGGAGGTCGGCTATGCAGTGAAGAATGTCTCCGATCATGAGCATAAGGAACTGTCGCCTGAGGAAGTAAAAGAGGTATTCAAAGATATCTACGTGAATATCGATTCACCTGTCAAGTTTGCAGAGGTGCATTACAGACAGGAGAACGGCATCCATGCAGAGCTTTCTGCCTACTACAAGGAGAGACTCAAGATCTTTGAAGGCCAGGGCAACGGGCGTCTGGACGCCGTCAGCAATGCCATCAAGAACTATTTCAAGATAGAATACACCCTCATGACCTACGAAGAGCATGCCCTGGAGGTGCGGTCCAGTTCGAAGGCCTGCTCCTATGTGGCCATCAAGGGAAGCGACGACGAGATCTACTGGGGTGTAGGGATCGATGACGATATCATCATCGCCTCTGTAAAGGCCCTGATCAGTGCCGTGAACAGGTTTATGAGCGCAGAAAATAAATAACTTCATGTACCGGCAGATACCGATGAACACAGACTCTATACAGTTCTCATGTGGGGTAGTTTTAGGAAGATAAGCGGGAATCCTCGGTTATTCAATTGCCGAGATGAAAGCGCCAAGAGGAATAAGGCAAGATAATGGGAACATTTGTTCTGGTTTTTCTTGCCTTGTTTGTTAAGAGGTGATATACTATATGTATGAAAGAAAACCTGATACATGCACGCACCTGTGTATATAACATCAACTACCATGTGGTATGGTCTGTCAAGTATCGCAGGAAAATCCTCTCACCGGAGATTGAAGGATACTTAAAGAGCCTTGTCCGGCAGATCGCGGAAGATAAAGGATTTACTGTCCATCTTTTTGAGGCCGGCGAAGGCGACCATGTCCACTGTTTTGTATCAGCGCCTCCCAGGCTGTCTGTGACCAACATCGTCAAGTATCTGAAGGGGATCACAGGGAGGAAGCTGTTCGAACGGTTCTCTGAGATCCGTCAGAAGCTGTGGAAAGGGGAATTGTGGAACCATTCCTATTATGTCGAGACGATCGGTTCGGTATCGGAAGAGAACA
>CADBNQ010000315.1 GCA_902796045.1 uncultured Lachnospiraceae bacterium
TATTTCCGTGAAGAGTATATCAACCATATCAAGAACAAGACCTGCGCAGCCAAGAAGTGTAAGGATCTGCTCCACTATGTGATCGATCCTAACCTCTGCAGGGGCTGTACCTTATGTTCCAGGAACTGTCCGGTGGGTGCTATCTCCGGGAAGGTGAAGGAAGTTCATACCATAGATATCGAGACCTGCATCAAGTGCGGACTGTGCAAGCAGAACTGTAAGTTCGGTGCTGTTTATATGGAATAAGGAGGGATGAAAGATGAAAAAGATGATAAATTTAAAGATCAACGATATCCCGGTCACTGTTCCGGAGGGCACCAGTGTTCTGCAGGCAGCAAAGGCGGCAAAGATTAAGATTCCGTCCCTCTGTTATCTGAAAGATGTCAACTGTATCGGTGCCTGTCGTGTCTGCGTTGTGGAGATCAAAGGGAAGAGAGGCCTCATGGCAGCATGTACCTATCCTGTAGAGGAAGGCCTTGAGGTTTACACCAACACACCGATGGTTCGTGCTTCCAGAAAGACGACCATTGAGCTGATTCTTTCTACCCACAGAAAGAAATGTCTCTCCTGTATCAGGAGCAACCAGTGCGAGCTGCAGAAGCTGGCCCGTGACTACATGGTCGATGAGGACCGTTTCAAGGGCGAGGAGCCTGCCTACGATATTGATGACAGTACACCTTATGTAGTTCGTGATAATAATAAGTGTATCCAGTGCCTGCGCTGCGTCTCTACCTGCAACAAGATCCAGGGCGTCGGTGCCATCGGCGAGATCCGCCGTGGCTATGATGTACGTGTCGGTTCCCCCTTTGATGAGGGACTGGATGCCACAACCTGTGTCGGCTGCGGCCAGTGTATCGTAGCCTGTCCGGTAGGGGCCTTATATGAGAAGAGCAGTATTCCGGAAGTATGGAAGGCGATTGATGATCCGAACAAGAAAGTCGTATTCTTTACCGCTCCTTCCATCGCTGCCACCCTGGGTGAGTTTTTTGACCTGCCTCCGGGAACCCATGTTGAGCGTCAGATGGCCCAGGCTATCCGCATGCTGGGTGATGTGGAAGTGTTCAATATGAACGTGACCGCTGACCTGACCATCCTGGAAGAGGCCAATGAGCTGATCGACAGGATCAAGAACAAGAAGCCTCTGCCCATGTTCACCTCCTGTTGTCCCGGATGGATCAAGTTCATGGAGCACAATTATCATGATCTGCTGCCGAACCTTTCCACCTGCAAATCACCTCAGGGGATGTTTGGCGCTCTCTTAAAGAGCTATTACTGCCAGAAGAACCACATCGACCCGAAGGATCTCTTTGTTGTCAGTGTGATTCCGTGTACGGCCAAGAAGTTTGAAGTATCCCGTCCCGAACTTGCCCACAAGGGTATACCTGATGTGGATGTTGCCCTTACAACAAGAGAACTGGGACGTATGATCAGAGAAGCCGGTATCTACTTCAACGATCTTGAAGGAGAAGACTTTGATGATCCCTTTGATATTGCATCCGGTGCCGGCAAGATCTTCGGTGCTACCGGTGGTGTAATGGAGGCAGCTCTCCGTACCGCAGCCAACATTCTCGATGGAAGCAATGAAAAGATTGATTTCATGGATGTCCGTGGAACACCGGGTATCAAAGAGGCAACCTACCGGATCAACGGTACAGAGGTTGATGTATGTGTAGCCAGCGGCCTGGCCAACGCCCGCAAGGTTGTTGAGATGGTCAGAAGCGGCAAGAAGAACTATCTCTTTATAGAAATCATGGCATGTCCAGGCGGATGTATCAACGGTGGCGGCCAGCCGCTGCAGCGTGACAGTGTCCGCAATTATGTGGACCTTAAAACACTTCGGTCCAACGTGCTTTACAATGAAGATGCGGCAAACGAGCTGCGCTGTTCCCATGAGAGCCCGGTATGCCAGATGCTCTACGATGAGTTTCTGGTCAAGCCAGGTAAAGGAAAGGCACACAGCCTGCTGCATACAACCTATACGCCCAGATAAAGCCTTACGGAACAGATAAAACTCCGGGGGATATGTCAGCCGACGGCTTATGACACTATCCCCCGGCTTCTTTTAGGAATCGGGATGATCAGCCTCCGGCGCAAAGCTTGCCGAGGCAGTCCTGATCGTGGTAGAAAGGATATACTATGTGTGGAATAGTCGGATTTACAAGTGATCATACAAATGCGGCTCCGATTCTGCTGGAGGGACTGTCTAAACTGGAGTACCGGGGTTATGACTCAGCCGGTATTGCGGTGCGGGACGGAGAGAAAGACCCCCGGGTCGTCAAGGCAAAAGGACGGTTGAAGCTGCTTTCTGAGAAGACGGATGGGGGGACAGCTGTGCCGGGCACCACCGGGATCGGACACACCCGCTGGGCAACGCACGGCGAACCCAGTGAAGTCAATGCGCATCCTCATGTGACAAAGGACGGCAATGTGATCGGGGTTCATAACGGGATCATTGAAAACTATGTGGAACTAAGAGATAAGCTGATTCGAAAAGGGTATTCTTTCTACAGCAGTACCGATACAGAGGTCGCCATAAAAACTGTTGATTATTATTACAGGAAATATGGCGTCGGTCCAATTGATGCCCTGGCCAAGACCATGGTCCGCGTGAGGGGATCTTATGCTCTGGCAGTGATGTTTAAAGATTATCCCGGTGAGATTTTTGTTGCCAGAAAAGACAGCCCCATGATCATCGGTATTAAGGATGGTGAGACCTACGTGGCCTCGGATGTGCCGGCCATCTTAAAATACACCCGCCAGGTTTACTATATCGGAAACCTGGAGATGGCAAGGCTGACCCCCGGAAAGGCAGAGTTTTATAACCTGGACGGCGACATCATCCAGAAAGAACTGGTAGAGATCAAGTGGGATGCCCAGGCTGCCGAAAAAGGTGGTTTTCAGCACTTTATGATGAAGGAGATCCATGAACAGCCCAAGGCTATTGCGGATACCATTGCCTCAGTGGTCAGA
>CADBNQ010000316.1 GCA_902796045.1 uncultured Lachnospiraceae bacterium
AACTCTTTCGAAATTATTAAAAAAAGTAGGTATTTCGTCAAAAAACACGAAAAACTATTGTGTATTTCCTAAAACTATTGTATAGTAGATTAGAAAAATATCCCAATGCTTATCAGCGAATTAAGAAAGGCTTCACCATGATTAAGAAGAATCAGGAACATCTGAACCGTCTGCATGTGCTGATCGATGCGATGATCATCTACGGGGCATTTTGTCTGAGCTATGCCATCAGGTTTATCGTTCCTTTTACGAAAGAGATATTTCCACCTGCACCTTATTACAGGCTGCTGTGGCAGTACCAGACCATGCTGCTGGTTTTCGTTCCTTTCTGCCTGATTCTCTATGCCAGGTTCCAGCTTTACAAGCCCAAGAGGTTCCAGACTCCTCTGACAGAGTATACCAACCTCTTCAAGGCCAACACCTGCGCCATGCTCTTCTTCATGATCTATATCGTCTTCTTTAAGGTAGAGCATGTGTCAAGAAGCCTCCTGGTCGTCTTCTATGTCGTCCTGATGTGTTCCACATTTCTGGAGCGCTTCATCATAAAGACTATTCTCCAGAAGACACGAAAGAAAGGGCGCAACCTTAAGCACATTATCATCATCGGTTTCAGCCCGGTGGCAGAAGCTTACATAGACAGGCTGAAGGCCAACCCCCAGTGGGGCTACAAGATCCACGGCATCTTTGATGACAACCTCTCATCGGATTTTACCTATAAAGATATCGCCGTGATCGGACCGATCAGGGACCTGGAAAGCTTTCTGGCCAGAAGCTCCATGGATGAGGTTGCCATCACTCTGAGCCTGAACGAATATCACAAGCTGAAAACCATCGTCAACAAATGTGAGAAATCAGGTGTTCACACCAAGTTTGTCCCTGATTATTATACATTTATCCCGACCAACCCTGTGACAGAGGACCTGATGGGACTGCCGGTCGTCAACATCCGCAATGTCCCCCTGTCCAACACCTTCAACAAGTTTATCAAGCGGACCATGGACCTTCTGGGTTCCCTGGTCTGCATCATCATCTTCTCTCCGGTCATGCTGGTGACTGCCATACTGGTCAAGGTCACTTCACCGGGACCTGTGATTTTCTGCCAGGAAAGAGTCGGCCTGCACAACAAGCCTTTTAAAATGTACAAGTTCCGGTCCATGGGTGTCCAGGCTCCTTCCAAAGAAGAAAAGGCGTGGACAGTACAGGATGACCCCAGAGTGACCTCCGTGGGCAAGGTCATCAGAAAGACGAGCATCGATGAGCTTCCCCAGCTCTTCAACGTACTGAAGGGCGATATGAGCCTGATCGGGCCGAGACCCGAAAGACCGCTTTTCGTGGAGAAGTTCAAGGAAGAGATCCCCCGCTACATGATCAAGCACCAGGTACGTCCGGGCATGACCGGCTGGGCCCAGGTATGCGGATTCAGGGGAGATACTTCCATATCAGGACGGATCGAACACGATATTTTCTATATAGAAAACTGGACCATAGGATTTGACATCAAGATTCTTTTCCTGACTGTATTTAAGGGATTTATCAACAAAAATGCTTACTGATTGGAGCTGACATATGACTAAGAAATCAAACTCTGTGAGTTTTCGTTCTTCCCGGAAGACTTCCGGGAGAAACTCCTCACGGAGAAATGAACAAGAAAGAAGAACCCGGTCTGAAGAAAGACGGACCAGGGACAGCCAGTATCAGGCTGATACAGACCGCCAGAGCGGTCTGCTGTATGGAGATGACAGACAGGCAGGTTCGGACTACTACTACAGCCAGCCAGACAGCGATCAAAGCTTTTACGGAAGGGAGTCCGGCCGGTCCCGGTCAGACCAGACCAGGCCTCGTCAGACCAGCAGCCGCAACAGGGATCCAGGTTATTCACGCCCTGATTATCAGCGTACCCGCGGGGATCAGGCCCGTACCCGCAGGGATCAGACCCGCACCCGCAGCAGTCAGGGCCGGCCACGTCCGGAATACAGGCGGACAGGAGGAAGTCAGGCCCGTCCAAGAAGGAATCCCGGCCGTCCTGTGAAGAACCGCCGGAGCACTCCAAAGACCGGCTGCCTGATTTTTGCCCTGATTCCCCTGATCCTCATCGCCGTCCTCATCACCTTCACCTACAAATCATTTAAGAAGGTGGAGAAGCACAAGCTGGATCAGGAGGCGATCGCTCAGGTCACTCAGGACCGGAACATGAAAAAGTATAAGATGATCGCTCTCTTTGGCGTAGACGACCAGAACAACGTCATCAACGACATCGGGTCACGAACAGACAGCATCATCCTGGCCTGCATCAATAAGAGGACCAAGCAGGTCAAGCTCATGTCCATCTACCGTGATACTTACGTGAGCATCGACGGAGATTACGACAAGATCAATGCCGCTTACTCCTACGGAGGGCCTGAACAGGCACTCAATACGATCAACCGCAACCTGGACCTCAACATCCAGGACTTTGCCACGGTCAATTTTAAAGCTCTGGCAGATGCGGTCGATATCCTGGGAGGCATAGAACTGACCATCGAGTCAGAAGATGAGCTGGAGAACCTGAACAACTACATCCACAATATGAACAATATCAACGGTGGAGATTCACCCGGCTTCGATGACACAGGCACTTATGTCTTTGACGGAAACCAGGCCGTGGCCTACTCCCGAATCCGTTATTTCGCCGGCGGCGACCACGCCAGGGCCAGCCACCAGCGGATGGTGGTAGAAGGGATCCTCCAGAAGGCCAAGAAGCAGCCCTGGAAACTGAAAGCCATCATCAAAACAGTTTTCCCACAGTGCAAGACAAGCCTTTCCACCGGAGATCTCACCAGATTATCCCTGGGCATCCTCTTCTACGACATCAAGGACTCCCAGGCCTACCCCTTCGACTCCTTTGACCAGAGGTACGAAGGAACCTGGTATGGATTCCCCACAACCGTTGAGAGCAATGTCATCAAAGCCCATAAGTATCTGTTCGGCACAAAAGATTATGAGCCGACAAAGGAGCTGAAGAAGATCAGCAAAAAGGTGAGCAGCGTGGCAGATGAGCTCGAACCACCAGATTAAATAAGGGGACGGTTCTCCGATTGGTACCAATCGGAGAACCGTCCCCTTCTTATTCTTCGAAGTAATTATATTTGGGTGTTCCCTGAATCTGCATGGAGGCTTTCATCGGTCTCCTGTTCTTTTTGATCAGGATATTGATGAGGAGCGACTCTCCTTCTTCTACCATCTCACGGATGTCATCGGCTGTCATGGGGACAGAATCTTCCGTGATCATATCCGCGTACTGCAGTTCCAGATAGACATCACACATTTTTCCCAGAGATTCATGATACTCTCTCTCCTCAGGATAGAGCTCTTCCTCGCTTTCTGCCTGTGTATATCCGTAAGACATGAGGATGGGGATGCCCAGCTCGCCTGCCAGCTTGCTCAGACCCTCCATCAGAGGCTTCATATCCTCGGAGTCTTCGGTGGAAAGGATGTTCTCAATGTTGTCGATGAAGACTGCCGGCTTGTGGCTGCCTTCCCTCACAATGGAGCTGATGAGCTCTGTAAGGATATCTCCCGGAGAGGCATCTTCTGCGGATGCGGTGTACTCGGAGATAGCCTCCTGGTCCAGGATGAAGATATGCTCACTGATCCTTCCGCGGTACCAGTTCAGCTCGTCTTTGAGAGAGGCCAGGTCGGCTCCGTCCTCTCCTGTCATGATGGACATGGCAGATACAGCCCTTTCCGGTTCTCCCTGATGGATCTCATAGCTGAGCCTGGAAATAGTCTCCACCATCAGGTCATAGCGGGACAGCTCTGTGGAAATGTAGAGCACATCGATACCTGACTCAGCTGCCCGGTCTGCAATCTGCTGCATAAAACTGTTTTTCAGGTACTGGGGCTGGGCATCGATAAAGTAGCTGCCTTTGTGGAGGCCATAGCGGAGCATGGCATCCAGTTTCTTAAATCCTGTACTTAAACGGCGGTTCTCCTGGGTATCTGTGATAAAATCTTCGAACTGGTCCATGAAGCTGGCAGAGTTCTTCAGGATGAAAGGTGTCCTGGTAGATACCTGATATGCTTTAGCATCTGCCTGGTCTTCAATCTCTGCCTTCAGTCTTTCTTCCTCTTCTCCTTCATCACCGAGAGCAGTTTCAGGCCCAGCTTCTTCAGAAGCTGATTCCTCAAGGATGTCCTCTTCCGGCTTCCCTTCCCTTTCTGTTTCAGCTTCTGCTTTTGCTTCTGCTTCAGTTTCTGCTTCCGTTTCTGCTTCTGCTTCAGTTTCCGCTTCTGTTTCAGCTTCTCCTTCATCTTCAGCTTCAGCTTCTTTTCCCGGTCCGTCCTCTTCTGACCCAGCCTCTGCTTCTTCCTCCGGTCTGTCTTCTCCTGACTCGGCTTCCTGGCCGGCTTCACCTTCCGGAGCAGCAGCTTCAGAAATCCCCTGATCAGTATCTTTATCAACTTCTTCTTCATACTCAAATTCTTCCTCCAGGAAATCTTCATCCAAAGCCAGCTCCAGCTCTCTTTCCAGAGCATCCTGGTCGAGATCGTCCAGGTCGCTGATTGGCTCTTCTTTTGCGGAAGCAGGTTTTTTCTTCTGATCCTGTTTCTTCAGCCAGGCCTCAAGCTCTGCCTCAGATCCGGCAAGTTCAAGCAGGAGCATTCTTTTTGCCCGCTCATATACCTCTCCCTCCAGGCCAAGAGTCCCGAGATTCTCAAGAGCTTCATCCACTTCAGCCTGAGTGTGTTCTCCGAGAACAATCTCATCGGAATCCGAAGGAGTGAAAACAGCCTGTGCTTCTCTGGCTATCTCTTCGGCTGTTTTTGTCTTTTTCTCTTCCTTTGCTGTCACACCTGCGGCCTGCTGGGCTGCTCTAGCCAGCTCTACTGCTGACATAGGTGCCGGCGGTACCTCTTGGGCTTCCGTTTCCTGCTCAGAGTCTGTTTTAGCTGCAGGCTCCGATTCAGGCTCTGCTTTGCCTGCAGTCTCTGACTCTGCAGGCTCCGACTCAGGCGCCGGTTCAGGCTCCTCTCCGGCCTGAGACACCGGCGCTTCTGTCTTCTTTTCCTCCGGCCCTGCCTCTTCTTCCATGCCGGCCTCTTCTATGTCTTCCAGAACAAGTTCCTCTATATCTTCCAGAGAAAGGTCCTCTATGTCTGTCTGCACTGTTTCCTTCTCCTGGTCTTCCTGTGCAGCTTCTTCCTCTATCTGTCCGGTCTCTTCCTGACTGGCCTGCGGGGCCTTCGGCATCTGGTTCTCGCGGTTTGAAGCAATGGCCTGCTCGATGAGATCGTCCACATTCTCCTGGGGAACAGGCTGACCCTGGCCGCTCATCATCTTCTTAAGATTCTCAAAAATCTGCTCATGCAGGCCTTCCATGTCCTCATCGGCATTTTCAGAGAGGATCAGGTCAGAGTTCTCACTGATCACCTCCTTGCTCAGCTGACGAAGCATATCCTCGGTAAGAACCGGGGGAGGGGTCTGTCCCTGTTCTGCCGTGCCGGTCGTGTTATCATCTGCCGGGCCTGATGCAGCATCGTCCGCTTCTTGCTGTGGGGCGACTGCTCCCAGGACAGCTTCCGGAAGATTGGTGTCCACTTTATCCGGATCTACTCCATCGGCAATCTGTTTTTCGATGTAGATCTGCCGTTCTATCTCAAGCTTTTCCTCCGGTGAGAGGTCTTCATAATCCTCAAAGGAAACCAGCTCATCAGAATTCTTCTCCATGTATCGGAGAATCTCCTGCTGATGCAGGGCAAACTTCATGGGATCCTGACCCCGTCTGGCCGCCTCGGCCATCAATGCTTCTGCCTGTTTCTCAATCTCCAGTTTCATTCTGTCTTCCTCCTGTGCACGGGCGATTGCCTCCGCAGCCAGTTGAGAAGCTGTTTTGGTCTTCGGCTCTTCCGGTGGTTTCGGCTTGTAGGGTTCTTTTGTATGTGCCTTTACATCTTTATCGATGACATCCTGGGCTATATCCCAGGCTGACAGGGTCGGTTTCTCTTCTTTCTCCAGCATGCTCTGGGCCAGGTCTGCGGCAGACACTTTCTGTGCCACAGTCTGATGGGATCCATTATCTTCCTGCCCTTCTTCCGCCAGCTGTTCCGTGATGGATTTTTCTTTTCCGTACCTGATCTGTGACCTGTCAAAGGGAAACTCTACCTGAGGGGGCTGGGCTCCCATCATCTCCATGAGATTCTTGTAGATCAGGTCATTGAGCTCGGCAGTCTGCCGGGGATCTAAGCTTTCTTCCTGCGGCATGCCATCCTGGTCATACTGATCAGCCGTCAGAGCTGCGCCGTAGGGATCCGGTGCTTCCTCCGGGGACTCTTCTGCCTTACTCGCGGTTTCAGTCTCACTTACCGACGGGCTGTCAGTTTGAACAGACCGGGTTACGCTGCCCGTAAAGCCATTTCTTAATCTGTCTTCAAGCATGCTGGTGACGGAGGCAGCTCTCTCTGTATCATCCATCTGTTCGAAAGATTTAGGAGGGAACATGTCAGGGGCAAGTGATTCCACCAGAG
>CADBNQ010000317.1 GCA_902796045.1 uncultured Lachnospiraceae bacterium
CCGGTCCGGACCCGGCATATGCTGTACTCATCTGACCGGGAGATCACCTCATAGCAGGTTATTGCCTGCTTTATGCCGCCTGCCCGGCCAGGAGCATCATCAGATGCATTGACAGGACGCATTTTCAGCAGGTGATCAGCAGGATCTCTGTATTCTGCCATGGGGATGTCAATAGTGCCTTGATCCAGGGGCATCTGACCTTCCGCCACGGCGATGTATTCTTTGTGCACCCTCTGTTCCCGGATCATGATCCTGGCTGCAACACCGTTTTTCGCGATGCCCAGGACCCCGGAGGTATCTTTATCAAGCCTTCCCAGGAGATGGATGCTGCTTCTGTCATTCTTTTCATCAAAATAAGCCTGTATACCATTGGCCAGGCTGTCATGCCGGTGTCCCGTGGATGGATGAGAGACTATCCCTGCGGGCTTGTCAACAAAAAGGAGATCATCATCTTCATACAAAATATCCAGATCCATGAAGCAGGGAAGTATTTTTCTCTGCTTCTTTTCTGAATCATTCTTCAGTACGCTTAGAGTCTGCCCCCGGCAGACTTTATGGCGGACGGTCACCCTCTGCCCGTTCAGGAGGATCCCTGCAGGATCCCACTTGACAGAACGAATCTTCCTGGTGGAAAGGCCGAGAGAGCCTCTTAGGATGGCCAGGACCTCTTTTCCATGATCTGTTTCTCCAATATCGTATTTCAGATAATTCATTTTTTTGTCCTTTTAATTTCAATCAAGAATGTCAAGAGGAGAGAGTTTCAATTGGAATCTGATGACCATTATATGATATTCGCGCGGAATTTGCATTAGTTTTGCTTTCTTTTTGCTTTATCTGACGTTATAATAAAAATGTCTAATAGATCCTGAAGAAAGGCGGAAGGAGGTAGCATATGAAGATAACCTGGATCGGACATTCCTGTTTTAAGATTGAGAGTGGAGGATATACGATTATCACGGATCCCTATGCAGATGGATATGTCCCCGGACTGAAGCCCTTAAGAGAAAGTGCTGACATGGTTCTCTGCAGCCATGAGCATGGGGACCATAACGCGAGGAATCTTGTGAAGATCAGGAAAGGACAGACGAGCCCTTTCACTGTTGAGACAATAGACACCTGGCATGATGAGGTGAAGGGGGCGAAGAGAGGCCCGAACAAGATCCACATCATCTCTGACGGCACCATCCGGCTCGCCCACCTGGGAGATCTTGGATGTGAACTGGAAGAGGAGCAGGTCAGAAAGCTGAAGAACCTTGATGTGTGCCTGATCCCGGTGGGTGGTTTTTTCACAATCGATGGGAAACAGGCCGCCGGACTGGCAGACCTGATTCAGCCTGAACTGGTGATTCCCATGCATTTTCGGGACAGCAAAGGAAAGTTCGGATTTGACGTCATAGGACCAGTAAGCGGCTTTACCAGATATATGGACTCTGTTCTTACGCTGGAGGGAAGTAGTATTTCAACTGACCAGATGCCTGATGCGAGAGTGGTAGTTTTAAGCCCCAGGGATATGGCCTGATCAGGCCATGATAGAAAAAGGAGGAATCAGTATATGCAGATCAAAGCAGTGAAACTCTATGATAACGGATTCATGACACAGGCACTGGCCTTTGGCGGAGAAGGAATGGACGGGGTTGACCCTGCCGTCAGATACCGTTCTTCCCTGCAGAACTATGTGATTGATACGGGCAGTGAGGTTATCCTTGTAGATACCGGCGTGCCTGCCGGTGTGCCGGACCAGGTTCCCGATGAAAAGACCATGATCTACATGGGTAAGAAAGTGAAGAATTATATAGACGCTCTGGAAGAAGCAGGATATAAACCGGACCAGGTCAGCAAGATTCTGATTACACACAAGCACGCCGACCACACAGGTGAGCTGCGTCATTTCCCGAATGCACAGATCTTTGCGGCCAGGGAAGAGTGTGATGCTGACGAACTGAAAGCATACCCGAATGTCTGTCCGGCGGACTTCATGGACGGTCCCTATAAGAACTTCCCTGCTTCCCAGAAGATTGCTGATGGCGTCTATTATATTCCGGCAAAAGGGCATACTCTCGGGAACAGTATCGTGATCGCAGAGATGGATGGCCTGTTCTATATGATCCATGGCGATGTGACCTATACGGATGAAGCCCTGTACCAGAATAAACTGTCTGTTGTGTATGAGGATATAGCAGCAGCAAGAGAGACCCTCGATGCCGTCAGGGAATTCATCAGGAACAACCCTACAGTCTACCTGTCTACCCATACGCCTCTGGGATATGAAAACCTGGATAATAAGAAGGTGGTAGATCTGGATAACATGCCGGAGCCGCTTCCTGTCGGGGAGATAGAAACAGGCGCCGCGACCGGGAAATATGTCTGCTCTGTCTGCGGATATGTATATGACCCGGCGGAGCATGATGGCACTGCCTTTGAAGATCTTCCGGATGACTGGAAATGCCCGAGGTGTAAACAGGGAAAGGAGAAGTTCAATAAGGCCTGACGGAGTGCCCTGGCGTAATCCAGGGTGTATTTTTTCAGGAAATCGGCCCGGCTGCTCGTGAGGATCACGGGAGGCAGACTCTTGATGACTTCCTCATGCTCCGGGTTCATATACTGAAGGAAAGAAGGATCTTTCCTTCTTTTGCCGTAAAGGTCGCGTGGATAGACCAGGCCAATCAGGTTTTTCCTAAGGGTGTAGAACATCCCGCTGACAAATACGATTCCGCGGATCCGGATGCGGGCCGGTACAAAAGGCATCAGGGAACGTATCCGGTCAGACCGGATCATAGATGCAGCATACATGGATAGCCAGGCACCTGCACTTTCTCCGATCAGATAGATCCGGTCAGGATCCCCGCCGTATTTTTCCAACAGATGACCTGCATGATCAAGACCGGCCGTCACATCACAGAGTTCACCGAAACCATCTGCGTCAGTGATCAGGCGGTATCCCGGAGCGAAGACCAGGAAGCCCTTTCTGGCCAGCAGCTCACAGACAGCTCTCTCCATCCTGGGACGCCCGACCATCATACCTCCTCCATGGATCACGATGATCACAGGAAGAAGATCAGAGCCTGCAGAATCTTTGCCTGCCGGATCAGATGGCAGGGTCTTTCTGTATATATCCATCTTCAGCCGGACGCCCTCCTGGC
>CADBNQ010000318.1 GCA_902796045.1 uncultured Lachnospiraceae bacterium
CTGGACAAGCTGGCAGAGAAAGGGGTTGACCATATTGAGCTGCGCATGCTGGATCTCAATCCGCTGACGCCAGTCGGGGTCATGAAAGAAGACCTTTTCTTCCTGCAGCTGATGCTCCTCTACATGGCTACGCTGAAAGAGGATAATTTTGACTACTATGAACAGGTCATGTCTATAAAGAATGCCAAGACAGCTGCCCTGTTTGATGAAGACAGGATCTGGATTGAGACAAGGTGGAGACAGGCGATCCCCATCCGTGAGGCAGCCCTGGGCTTTCTGGAACAGATGGAACGGTTTTACCAGGAGGCAGGACTAGCCAGAGAAGAGGAGGTTATGGCCTGCCTTCAGGGACAGAAGACCAGGGTTCTGTTTCCGGACACCCGCTATGCAGTACGGATCCGGGATCAGTTTAAAAAAGACTATGTGGAAAGAGGGCTGGCTCTGGCCAGAGAGTATTCTGATCTGCTCAGGCAGGATATGGTTTGACCTGATAGATATTAAAGGGCAGATTCCGGCCCGGATGAGAGGTAAGAGATGGCAAAAAAGGCACTGATCGCCATGAGCGGCGGGGTGGATTCTTCGGTGGCTGCTCTGCTGATGAAGAGAGCAGGATGGGATTGCATCGGCGTGACCATGCGCCTGTTCGACCGGGAGGACCTCAGTCCGGAAGCATCTTCTTCACCGGACGCCCCAGACACAGGGCCTGCAGCTGACGAGAGGTCCTGCTGTTCTTTAGAAGATACCGAGGACGCCAGAAGCGTTGCACGAAAGATAGGGATTCCCTACTATGTATTTAATTATAAAGAGGACTTTAAGAAAAAGGTGATGGATGCCTTTATCCGCAGCTACCGGTCCGGTATGACGCCAAATCCTTGTGTGGAATGCAACAGACACCTGAAGTTCGACCAGCTCTACCGGCGGGCAAAGATTCTCGGCTGCGATGTGATCGTCACCGGACATTATGCCAGGATCAGGCATGATGAGAGGGGAGTCCATCTCCTGAAAGGGCTGGACGCCGGGAAAGACCAGAGTTATGTGCTCTACGCGCTTACCCGCGAACAGCTGGCCCACACCTGCTTTCCTTTAGGTGACTACAGCAAGGAGGAGATCCGTGCTATTGCTGAAGAACAGGGCTTTGTCAATGCCCGCAAGAGGGACAGCCAGGACATCTGTTTTATTCCGGACGGGGATTACCCGGCGTTTATAGAGAGAGTCACCGGAAAAAAGAGCCCTCCCGGAGATTTTGTGGACCGGGAAGGACATATACTCGGAAAACACAGAGGCTATTATTGCTACACCATCGGACAGCGAAGAGGACTGGGCATATCAGCCCCGGAAAGACTGTTTGTGACTGATATCGATCCTGAGAGGAACCGGGTGGTCCTCGGCAGCAACGAGGATCTGATGGCGAAAGACCTGATCGCGGATGATTTTAACTGGATCGAGTCAGTAGAACCGGGTGAGATTATAAAGGCCAGGATCCGATACCACCAGAAAGAGTCAGATGCTTCCGTTACAAAACTTGAAGACGGGAGAGTCAGAGTTCGTTTTCTGCAGGCTCAGAGAGCCATCACCCCCGGACAGGCTGTGGTTTTGTACCGGGGCGAAACGGTGGTCGGAGGCGGCACTATTACAGACCAGAAAGGATGATCTAGCATGGAAGATATTATCAAAACGATCCTTGACGTGGTGCGTGTACAGCACTCGGCAACAGAGGGCACCGGTGAAAAGCCCTTTGATATGGACGATATTGTGGATATGGCGATGGGCGTCCTGGGACGGCCTGAAGAAGCTGCTGAGGCAGCAAGCATGACGGAATCGATCCAGGCTCTGGTGGAATCACTTGCTCCTGACCTGTTCCCACCAAAGTCTTTCGAACAGATGGATGATACGGAGAGAACTGCCTCCGTCACCAGCATGCTTGAAGACAGATTAAGAAATGGCTTTACCGGCAATGTAAACCGGACTGTTCATGCAGACAGCCCATCGGTAAGCGAGACTGAAACAGCGAGCAGGGCAGAAGAGACTTCGGAGGAAGCACCGGCCCCCTACGACAGAACAGCTCTGACGGCAGACCAGTACGAGCATGATGGCACGCCGCAGGAAGAGGCCTTAGATCCCCAACAGACAGCCGAGCTTAATGACCTGATCTACAAGAATCTCATGGAGA
>CADBNQ010000319.1 GCA_902796045.1 uncultured Lachnospiraceae bacterium
TATCATATTATATGATTCACAACCCATGTGCAATAGGTTAGGTTGATCTTTATTTTCTCTTTGCAAGGGTTTTTTGTTTGGATTTGTATAGATGACAAGGGCAAACTGTAGTATAGTAAAAACATGAAAGAGCGAAATCGCTGAAGCGTTTTCGATTGACTCTCTGACTCGATTTCGATGGACGTGAACTGAGATTTAAGGAGGGGAAATGCGTAGGATACATATAATACTTCTCGTTCTTACAGCAATCGTTTTTCTGTACGGATGCAGTGAGAAAAAATCTGCTTATAAATACGAGCTGGCTGATGTTCATCCTGTTGCAGGCAGGCAGGGTATATGCACAGAAGGAGGGAATTACTGGGTAAGTGGTTCCGGAACACTGGAAAAATATGATAATGACTGGAATCTTGTTGCAGAAAATATGGATCCTTTCGAGGGTTACAGCCTGGAGGTCAACCATATTGGTGACATCGATGTTTATAACAATGAGCTTTATCTGGGTGTGGAATACTTTATGGACGGTCAAGGGAAGAACATACAGGTCGCAGTCTATGATGGTGATACTCTGAAGCTTAAAAGAGTATTTCCCTTCCGCCAAGATACAGGTCAGCTTGAGTGCAGCGGGATTGCCGTAGATCCCGATTCCCGTACTGTATATATGACCTCCTGGATTGATGATCAGTCCAGCGAGTATCTTTATATGTATGATATTGATACAGGAGATTACAAGGGAAGGGTGAAGATGAAGACGAGCCCGAAATGGCTGCAGGGAGTGGCCTGTCATAACGGCAGCCTTTACGTAACCAGTGATGACGGAGATGCCGATCAGGATGCACCGGACCATATGTACAGGGTGGACATATCTGATAACAAAGAAACCGGAAAAGTCACCCTGGAAAAAACATTTGATGATGTGATAAAACAGGGAGAGATTGAAGGTTTGACATTCGATGACGATCATGGACAATTCCTACTTTTGTATAATAGGGGAGCAAGAATCGCTGCCGGGATGCCTGTCGGGTTTTATGATGGCTACAGCGAAGAAATACATGAAGTGTTTGTGTATGATGTTACGGAAAATAAGATTGGAGAAATAAAATGAAAAAGAATCAGGCTGACTATAATCACAAAACCCAGGAGATGGTGAATCCTGTTTTCAATACAGCGAAAACGACAGTGTATCAGATGGCCCTTGCCGGAGATCCTCTTGCGGCCTCCATCGCAGAGGTGCTTGGACTTACTTATGATGAGACGCAGAAGAGTGCCAGCTCCAGCATGGATCAAATATATGAACAGACTTTTCGAATCGTACTGGATATCCGATACCATACGATGCAGCGTCTGGCTCTGCAGAGCGGGCAGCCGGTAACGGTGGATGTACCCTGCGGATACACGCCCCGGGGAATAGAGTATGCACGGAGTGAGAGATCCTTTACAGGGCTGGATCTACCGGCGGTCATCTCTGAGATAAACGAAAAGATCCTGCCCATGATCCCGCAGGAAGCACGTGAGAGGGTGCGGTATCGGGCTGTAGATGTAACGGACCCTGACTCTTTCAGGGCGGCTTTGACGGATGCCGGAGCAAGCCTGTGCATGATAACTGAAGGACTGCTCATGTATTTGACGGATTCTGAGATCGATGCGTTTCTCAATAATATCCGATGGGCTCTGGAGGAATATGGGGGATGCTGGATCACAGCGGACCCGGAGATTGAAATACAGCACAAGTCGATACAGAAGATTATCGCGGCCGGCTATTCCAGGAAAGAACCAGAGAATTCGTCGCGGGTGCTGAGAGAAAAGGCGGATATCACTTCACCTCACAACTTCATGCTGATTCGTCTTGAGCATGTCGATGAAGATATAAAGGCAGCCATGGAAAGGCTGCCTGGCTACAATCTTCGGGCAGAGAGGCTGATCATCGCAGATCATATGAAAACATCTGAGATCACCAGTCTTCAGGAGGTCAGTGAGGAACAGAAAGAGGCAATCCTCAAAGCTATGCGGAAGTGTGCCTTCTGGAAAATCACTGCTTTGCAAGATCATCGACGGGATGGGGCTGATGAGATCAAAACAAAGAAAAACGGATTCAGTTTATCTGCCGTGAAGAGAGGGAAAAAACTGGAGATGAGGGTGGCAGGGCGATTGGATACTCTGACTGCTCCCAGACTTCTCGAAGAGTACCAGAAGGCAGCTGCGGCACAGGAAATCAACGAAGTCCAGATCGACTGTAGTGATCTGGAGTACATTTCTTCTGCAGGGCTGCGGACGCTGCTGATCATGCACAAAAAGTGTAAAGACGGGGTCGTAATAGCCAACCCGAAAAGCTCCATCGTCGATATTATGGAGCAGACAGGATTCTATCCGCTTTTCAAGGGGGACGGTTCTTCGATTGCCCCCGAAACGGAGCCTATTGTGCCCTAAATGTCCCCTGATTGTTCGATATTCCCTGTGTATTCGTCAGATTATTTCCTGTTGTCCCGGGAATACTGAATTATAATAGTGAAGGAGGAACAGA
>CADBNQ010000320.1 GCA_902796045.1 uncultured Lachnospiraceae bacterium
ATGCCTACTGCCTCAAGGAGATCCTTGGGATATCCGCCATTCCTGTCATCATAGTTCCAGCGGAAAGCAGCGATTGACTTGCAAACAGTCAGCTTGCCGGTCAGCTGCAGGTTCAGCCAGTCTTCAAAATCAAAGATGGTCTTGGCCTTTTCCCATACCTCAGGCTGGTTTCTCTTGGTCCACATCAGCTTGGGGATCATGGTATCTGCACGGAAGCTGGGTTTGTAGAATCTGGTTGCTGCATACTTGTCACGGATGGTGTCGATCTCGGCAGCCTCGGCTGCTGCACGAACATCAGGCCATAACATAGGCTTGCGGACTGATTTGTTGTTCTCATCCAGGAATACGATGGTGCTGGTGGTGGCGTCGCAGGTCACTGCAACGATATCATCAGGATTTACACCGGATTTCTTAATGGCACCCGGAATAGCCTTCTTAAGAGCGGCATACCACTCATTGTCATCCTGCTCTGCCCATCCGTTCTGAGGATAGGTGGTCGGATACTCGGCAATATCATATGCCCTGTTCTGTCCACGCAGATCAAAGATGGCTACACGAACACTACCTGTTCCACAGTCAATACCCATTAAATACTTCATCTTGAAACTCCTTTCTTGTAAAAATGGATTATTTAACGAAAGCCTTTACAGACTCATATACACCCTTGCCGTCCAGACCATACTTCTCAAGAAGCTTTACAGCCGGTCCGGACTCGCCAAACACGTCGTTGATACCGACTCTCTTTACCGGAACAGGAGCCTTCTCAGAAAGAACTTCACACACAGCTCCGCCAAGTCCGCCGATCACGGAATGCTCTTCTACAGTCACTACCTTGCCTGTCTCTTTAGCTGCGGCCACAACAAGATCCTCATCCAGAGGCTTGATGGTGTGGATATTGATCACTTTGGCTTCGATGCCGTCCGCTGCCAGGAGATCGGCTGCCTCAAGGGCAGAGCTCACGCAAAGGCCGGTGGCAATGATGGTCACATCCTTGCCTTCTCTCAGAGTCACACCTTTGCCGATCTCGAACTTATACTCCGGTCTGTCGTTGATTACCGGAACAGCAAGACGTCCGAAACGAAGATAAACCGGTCCTTCCATCTCGTAGGCGGCTTCCACTGCTGCTTTAGCCTCCACATCATCTGAAGGGCTGATGATGGTCATGCCGGGGATCGTACGCATCAGAGCGATATCTTCATTACACTGGTGGGTAGCTCCGTCTTCACCAACGGATATACCGGCATGGGTAGCCCCAATCTTCACATTCAGATGGGGATAGCCGATAGAATTACGAACCTGCTCAAAAGCACGTCCTGCGGCAAACATGGCAAATGTGCTGGCAAAGGGGACCAGACCGGTGGTAGAAAGACCGGCTGCCACGCCCATCAGATTACCCTCTGCAATACCACAGTCAAAAAACCTGTCCGGAAATGCTTTCTTAAAGACGCCTGTCTTGGTGGCACCTGCCAGATCGGCATCCAGCACCACAACATTGTCATGCTTTTCCCCGAGCGCCTTCAATGCGTTGCCGTAGCTCTCTCTCGTTGCGATCTTTTTTACTTCTGACATAATGCATCCTCCACTTTTTTAAGATCTGCCTTGGCAATCTTATACTCTTCGTCATTCGGTGCCTTTCCATGCCATCCGGCCTGGTTCTCCATGAAGGATACATTCTTTCCCTTGACCGTTTTCATAATGATGGCAACCGGTTTGCCGGACACGGTCCTGGCCTCTTTAAAGGCAGCATCCAGCTGGTCAAAATCATTTCCGTCTGCTACGTTGATCACATGGAAATTAAAAGCTTCAAACTTGGCATCGATCGGATAAGGCGAGTTGACTTCAGCGATGTCACCATCGATCTGAAGGCCGTTGTTATCTACAATCACTACCAGATTATCAAGATGCTTGGCCCCGGCAAACATGGCTGCCTCCCAGACCTGGCCTTCCTGGATCTCACCATCTCCAAGGAGGGTATAGACTCTGAAGGACTTGTTCTGAAGCTTTGCACCAAGAGCCATGCCCACGGCTGCGGAGATACCCTGGCCGAGAGAACCGCTGCTCATGTCAATACCAGGTGTGTGGGCAATACAGGGATGTCCCTGGAGATGAGAACCGATCTGACGGAGGGTCAGAAGATCCTTTACCGGAAAATACCCTCTGTAAGCCAGCACAGAATAAAGTCCAGGTGCTGTATGTCCTTTGGAGAGGACAAAACGGTCACGGTCAGGATCCTTTGGATTCGCAGGGTCGATATTCATCTCCTCGAAATAGAGATAAGTGAAAACCTCTGTTGTGGACAGGGAACCACCGGGATGTCCTGCCTTGGCGGCATGGACAGCGTCAATGATACCATTTCTCACTTCATTTGCTTTTTTCTGAAGTTCTAATTTATTCATGTTGCCTCCTGATTATCTATCTTATTCTCCGAATACGGCGATATAGTCTTTCTGGAACTTCTCAATACCTGCATCGGTCAGCGGATGCTTTGTCATCTGCTCAATGACCTTGTAGGGTACAGTTGCGATATCAGCTCCTGCCAGTGCACAGTCGATCACGTGGATTGGATTACGTACGCTGGCGGAAATAATCTGTGTTTCGATGCCGGCCACCTCAAAGATCTCAGCGATCTCGCGGATCAGGTCTACACCACGTACATTGATATCATCCAGACGGCCCAGGAAAGGAGATACATAGGTTGCCCCTGCTCTTGCGGCCAGCAGTGCCTGTGTCGCATTAAAGATCAGGGTCACATTGGTCTTAACCCCCTCGGAGCTCAATACCTTGGTAGCCTTCAGGCCTTCCACGGTCATGGGAATCTTCACCACCATGTTGGGATGGATCTTTGCAATCTCTCTGCCTTCAGCGATCATCCCCTCAGCATCTACAGTCGTTGCCTTCACCTCACCGCTGATCGGTCCGTCGACGATGGACGCAATCTCTGCGATGACCTCATTGAAATCTCTTCCTTCTTTG
>CADBNQ010000321.1 GCA_902796045.1 uncultured Lachnospiraceae bacterium
GCCGATCCGGCAGTTACGGCTTTGTGGGAAGACTATTACAGGGGCAGGGGCTTTTACACTGCTCAGGTCAACTCCAGAAGCGGTGCCGGGATGAAGGAAGTAAAAAAACTTGTCGACCGGGCCTGTCAGGAGAAGAAGGAGCGGGATAAGAAGAGAGGCATACTGAACCGTCCGGTCCGGGCCATGGTGGCCGGCATACCAAACGTCGGCAAGTCTACCTTTATCAACTCCTTTGCAGGGAAAGCCTGCGCAAAAACCGGAAACAAGCCGGGAGTCACCAAGGGCAAGCAGTGGATCAAACTCAACAGGAACGTTGAGCTTCTGGACACACCCGGCATCCTCTGGCCCAAGTTTGAAGACCAGAGCGTTGGACTGAAGCTGGCTTTTATCGGCTCCATCAAGGAGGAGATGCTCAACACCCATGAGATTGCTCTGGAGCTGATCGCTTTTCTGGTCAGTGCCTATCCGGGTGCTCTCAAGGAGCGTTACGGGTTTGAAGAGACGGGCAGTCCCCATGAACTTCTTTCTGAGATAGCCGCCAGAAGAGGCTGTCTGATGAAAGGAAATGAGCTGGATCTGGAGAAGGCTGCCGGTCTGGTCCTGGATGAGTACAGGTCGGTGCGTCTTGGCAGGATCTCGCTGGAGAAGCCGGATAATACTAGGAGGGATAGCAATGTCTGAATCAAGTGTTCGGAAGAAACAGGCAGAGGAAGCTGCCGAAAAGAAGAAAATTATGATGAAAGAAATAATCGGTGACATTATATACGTTGCGGTGATCTGCCTGATTGTTTTTCTGATCCTGCACTTTATCGGACAGCGCACCAGAGTGAACGGGGATTCCATGGATACGACTCTGGCGGATGGACAGAGTCTGATCATGGACAAGATATCCTACCGTTTTCATGACCCGGAAAGATTTGATATCATCATTTTCCCCGGACCAGCTGAAGAGATTGTGAATCCCGGCCCTCTGGACCGTATGATGGGAAGGACCACGAGAAGTCCTTATTTTATCAAGCGTGTCATCGGTCTCCCCGGTGAGACGGTGCAGATCAGGGATGGAAAAGTTTATATCAATGATGAGGAGCTCAAGGATGACGTGTACGGGATCACTGACTATATTGATGAACCCGGCATAGCGGGTGAGCCGGTCCGTCTCGATGAGGATGAGTATTTCTGCCTGGGTGACAACAGGCCTGTCAGCTATGACAGCCGTTATGAGGATGTGGGCCCTGTTGATAAAGATGAGATCATCGGGAAGGTATGGATCAGGATATGGCCTTTGAGTCTGTTTGGCAAGGTAGATTAGATGGGCAGAGAGTCAAAGAAGAAATCAATCGCGGATATCAGAAAAGAACTGGCAGCCCTTCCTGAAGAGAGGATTGAGGAAGGAATCAGACCCTGGCTGGATGATGAGAGAGCAGGGGTCATCAGATTGGTGGATCAGGCCAGGAAGAGACTGGCCCGCTACCGGGAGGAGTGCCAGAGGATAGAGGGACTGTGTGCTTTTGAGAAGAAGTACAGCAGCTATGCCCACATCTGTGGTATTGATGAGGTGGGCAGGGGACCGCTGGCAGGACCGGTGGTCGCCGGGGCAGTGATCCTGCCTGCAAACTGCCGGATCCTCTATATCAATGATTCAAAGAAGCTTTCTGCGGCCAGAAGGGAAGAGCTCTACGATGTGATCGGCAGGGAGGCCGTCTCTGTGGGGATCGGCATTGTCCCCTGTGATCTGATCGATGAGATCAATATCTTAAACGCTACCTATGAGGCCATGCGCAGAGCTGTGAAGAATCTGACGACTGAGCCGGACCTTCTCCTGAATGACGCGGTGACCATCCCGGGGATCGATACTCCTCAGGTTCCCATCGTGAAAGGGGATGCCAGGAGTATCTCTATCGGAGCTGCCAGTATCATGGCCAAGGTATTTCGGGACCGGATGATGGAAGAGTACGACAGGATGTATCCCGGTTACGGCTTTGCCTCCAACAAGGGTTATGGTTCTGCTGACCACATAAAGGCACTCAGGAGCCTGGGACCTTGTCCTATCCACAGAAAGACTTTTATCCGGAATATTATTTAAATAGAAGGCAGCTGAAGCTGCCGCGCAGCTCGCCCGGATTCGTTGAGACGAATCCGATAGAATAGTTTAATATGAAACAGGAGTATCAGTATGGACAGGAGAAAGCTTCTGGGCAGAGACGGGGAGAATGCCGCTGCTGCCTACCTTGAAAGCAGGGGGATCCATATACTGATGAGGAACTATCGATGTCATTTCGGTGAGATCGATATCATTGCAAGAGAAAACAGCTGTTACCTGATGATTGAGGTGAAGACCCGGAAGGGATTACGCGGGGGATTCCCTGCGGAAGCGGTTGATCGCAGGAAACAGATCAGGATAAGCCGCACCTGTGATTACTTCAGGATGAGATACCATCTGCCTGAGGATACGCCGGTGCGTTTTGATGTCATAGAGGTAGATCTTCAGCTTGAATGCAGATGGATCAGGAATGCCTTTGAATACCGGTCTATATGACCTGAGGGTTCGGCCGCAGCGGTCCGGGCCAGGAGTGACCATGCTTATGGACAAACACATACATCTCATAGCTTCAGTGGAGCCGGACAGTATCGCCTGGGAATGCGGTCTGGAACCGGGGGACGGTATTGCAGCTGTCAATGGCCGGCCTATTGAGGATATCTTTGATTATCAATACTATGTGGCAGATGAGTTCCTCAAGGTCCTTGTGGTGACCAAAGATGGAGAGGAGTGCCTTCTTGAGATTGAGAAGGAGGAGGATGAAGATCTTGGGATCACATTTTCATCTTCTTTGATGGACGAATATCATTCCTGCCGCAATAAGTGTATTTTCTGTTTTATAGATCAGATGCCTCCCGGGATGAGGGAAACCCTTTATTTTAAAGATGATGATTCAAGGCTGTCCTTTCTCCAGGGCAACTACATTACCCTGACCAACATGACTTACGAGGACATCGACCGGGTCATCAGGTATCATCTGGCCCCCATCAATATCTCAGTCCACACCACCAGGCCGGACCTTCGCTGCATGATGCTCAACAACCGTTTTGCCGGGGATATCATGGATAAGATCCGACGTTTTTATGATGCAGGGATTCCCATGAACAGCCAGATCGTCCTGTGCAGGGGAATCAATGACGGACCGGAGCTTGACCGGACAATCGGCGACCTGGGAGGGTTGCTGCCCCACATGCAAAGCCTTTCTGTCGTACCGGTCGGCCTCACCCGCTATCGCGAAGGCCTTCCGCACCTTGAGTCTTTTGACCGGAGGGACGCAGAGAAGCTCCTGGACCAGATCAGCCGCTGGCAGGCGTATTTCCGTGAGAAATACCATACCTCCTTTGTCCATGCTTCCGACGAATGGTTTATCCTTGCAGAAAGGGATTTTCCTCCTGAGGAATACTATGAGGGTTACGGACAGCTGGAGAATGGAGTCGGCATGATGCGGCTTCTGATCAACGGGGTCAGGGAAAGGCTTGATGAGCTGGCCGCCGGACAGGAAAAAAGCAGCAGGAAGCATGACGGGGAAAAAGGTCCGGCTAAAATAGTGTCGATCGTCACCGGCAGGCTGGCTTACCCTACCATCTGCCGGCTGTGCTCGGAGATCACAGATCAGTTCCCGGCAGTCAGTGCCAGGGTCCATATGATCGAGAATCATTTTTTCGGTGAGAAGATTACGGTGACCGGACTGCTCACCGGGGGAGATATCATAGACCAGCTTAAGGGGAAGGACCTGGGCGATCAGCTTCTGCTGCCCTGTAATCTTTTTAAGGCAGACGAGCCGGTCTTTCTGGATGATGTGACGCTCGAAGACCTGAGTCAGGCTTTACAAGTCCCCGTAAATATTATACAATCAGAAGGAGCAGATCTTGTTGATCAGTTGATCTCTGATATTTAACACCATTTACAGACCAGATACATAAGAAGACGTCCGTAAAGAAGCGGATGACAATAGTTGGAGGGAAATATGAGCAGACCAGTAGTTGCGGTGGTGGGACGTCCCAATGTCGGAAAGTCCACCCTGTTTAACGCATTGGCCGGAAGCAGGATCTCTATCGTGGAGGATACGCCCGGTGTGACCAGGGACCGGATCTATGCGGATGTGACCTGGCTGAATTATCAGTTTACACTGGTGGATACCGGTGGTATAGAACCTGACAGTGATGACCTGATCCTGTCCAGGATGAGGGAGCAGGCAGAGACAGCCATCATCACGGCAGATGTCATACTCTTCCTTACAGATGTGAGGCAGGGCCTGGTGGATGCTGATTTTAAGGTGGCGGATATGCTCCGCCGTTCAGGAAGGCCCGTCCTTCTGATCGTCAACAAGGTAGACAGCTTCGACAAGTTTATGCCGGATGTATATGAGTTTTATAATCTGGGACTGGGAGACCCCATACCTATCTCAGCCGCAGGCAGGCTGGGGATCGGGGATATGCTGGACCAGGTGGTGGCCCTGTTTGATCCGTCAGACCTTGAGGAAGAAGAAGACGACCGCCCCAGGATCGCCGTCATCGGCAAGCCCAATGCCGGCAAGTCATCGATCATCAACAGACTTCTCGGAGAGGAGAGAGTGATCGTCTCCCCTGTGGCAGGCACCACCAGAGATGCCATCGATACCACTGTGAAGAGGAACGGCCAGGAGTACGTCTTTATCGATACTGCCGGGCTGCGGCGAAAGAGCAAGGTGAAGGAAGAACTGGAACGCTACAGCATCATCCGGACTGTCACGGCAGTCGAACGCTGTGATGTGGCGGTCCTGATTATAGATGCCACTGAAGGGATCACCGAGCAGGATGCCAAGATTGCCGGGATTGCCCACGAGAGGGGCAAGGGCATGATCATCGCTGTGAATAAATGGGATCTGATTGAGAAAGATAACAAGACGGTTTCAGAGTTTACGGCAAAGATCAGGGAGAAGCTTTCCTATATGCCCTATGCGGAGATCATTTTCCTGTCCGCCCTGACAGGGCAGAGACTGCCCAAACTATTTGATATGATCGACGCGGTTGTCGCAAACTGTTCTCTGCGGATTCAGACAGGTGTCCTCAACGAGATCATTGCAGAGGCTACTGCCATGAAGCAGCCACCCTCAGATAAGGGCAGGCGCCTGAGGATCTACTACATCACCCAGGCTTCGGTGAAGCCGCCGACCTTTGTGATCTTTATCAATGACAAGAAACTGACGCACTTTTCCTATACCAGGTATCTGGAGAACCAGATACGGACAACATTTGGTTTCCGGGGTACGCCGATCCGGTTTATCTACCGGGAAAGAAAGGAGAAATAAAGCATGATCGTTACGGTAATAATGCTCATCGTTATTGGTTATTTATGCGGCTGCATCTCCAGCGGCTACCTGGTGGGGAAAAGCCAGGGGATTGATATCCGCGATTATGGCAGCGGCAATGCAGGCAGTACCAATGTCCTCAGAGTCCTCGGGAAGCAGAAAGCCCTGATCACTTTTCTGGGAGACGGGCTGAAGGGTCTGATTCCCGTCGCCCTCATGAAATATGTCATCGGCCCCCGTCTCGGCTATCCGGTCAATACCATCCAGATCCTGAGTCTGATCCTTGGCTTTGCCGTGGTGCTGGGACACGACTACCCCTTCCATATGGGCTTTAAAGGGGGAAAAGGTGTTGCCACGACAGCTGCCGTTATGACAGCATTTGACTGGCGGTTCGGCCTGATGTCTCTGATCATCTTTGCAGCAATCGTCTATTTCACCAGATACGTGTCTCTGGGTTCCTGTATCATGGGTGCTGCCCTGGTGATCGAAATGGGCATCCTCTATTTCGGCAGATGGGACCTTGTGGCCATGACAGCTCTTTTTGCCTTCTTCATTATCTACAGGCACAGGGCAAATATCAGCCGCCTGAGAGCCGGAACCGAGAGCAAGCTGGGCCAGAAAGTAGAAGTAAAGAAATAGGACGGGCTGTTGTGCGAACAGTCCGCCCCCCCAACCGGCAGGATCCCAATTTTTAATAGATCCTGTCGGTTCTTTTTGAAAAAGTCTGCATCTTATAGAAAAGGACCAGTTGCGTTTACTAGTTCGGTTCGCGCGCTGATTTACCGCCATTCGCGCAAAACTCGCATCTTGTTTATCGGAATCATCTGCATTTCTCGCTCAGACAAGCGCTCGGTGGCGGTGCTAGCGCAAACCTCACGTACGTAAACTCCATGCAAACGGTCCTTTTCTATAAGTCGCAGACTCTTTTACA
>CADBNQ010000322.1 GCA_902796045.1 uncultured Lachnospiraceae bacterium
CCTGATCTTTTCCCCTTCTTCGGAAAAGAGAAAGGCCTCCACGCCGTCATAAAGCTGCGCCATGGGTATCTGCCCGGCCGGCAGATAGTCTTCTTTGATCGCAGCAAGAGCCGCCTTCAGGTCCTCCTGCTTATGAACAGAAGCAAAGGGAAGCAGTTCCATGATCTTATGGACGATCGTTCCCCGGTCAGTGGCTTTCATTGTGACCTCTTTTTTCAGGAAGCGCGGCACCGGAATCTCTTCATCCTGCCATCCGGCTTTCTGGTCATAGTCATCGTCATGGAAGCCGTCGCCCTCTTCAGCAGGGGCAGTCATAGAGAGCTTCTTAAGCTCAGACACGGAATATTTTCTCTTCAGGGAAGTAAGATGCTTCCAGGGATATTCGTAAGAAAATGCCTTCTCAACAGGAGCCGGATCCGGAAGGTCTGCCTTGCCTGTCATCAGGTCTCTGAAGCAGTCCCGGTTCTGATCCGCAGGTACCGGGATGAGCATCTCATCAAGCTGTCTGAGATGAATCCGTCTGACATAAGGGTCCAGGGCTTCTGACAAAAAGAGAGGAAGCAGCCAGTCCATATAGGATCTGGCCTTCAGCTTATCCCGGGTATGAAGGGGATTGTTCCCGGCTTTTTCCAACATCTTCTCCGTCACAATCCCGGTCATGATCAGCTTCCGGCTGGCCCTTGTCATGGCCACATAGAGGATCCTCAGCTCTTCCTCAAGATTCTCTCTGACGATACGCTCTCTGATCCTCTTCTTCATGAAAGAAGGATGGCGGATACGGTTCTTAAGGTCCACCACTTCCAACCCGAGACCCATGTCAGGGTGATACAGGATATTCCGGTTGGTGTCTGTCATATTAAACTGGCGGGAAAGATTGCTCACGAAGACCACCGGAAACTCCAGCCCCTTACTCTTGTGGACAGTCATGATCCGCACCTTGCGGGTCTCCTGTCTCCCCCGCCCGGCCTCAGGCAGTTCTACCTCATAAGACTGGAGCTGGTCCATATAGCGGATAAAATAAAAGAGGCCCTTAAAGACGGTCTTCTCGTATTCTTCTGCCTTCTGCAGCAGCATATTCAGGTTCTCCCTCCGCTTCTCCCCTTCTGACATCAGAAGTACATCATAGTAGAAGCCTGTATCCTGGTAGATATTCCAGAGAAGCCTGTGCAGGGGCAGCTCTTTCTTCTGCTTTCTGAATACGGCAAGCCTGGATAGAAAGTCTGAAAGCCTGGCTCTGAGACTCTCATCCTCCCCTTCTTCCAGGTAGAGATTCATCAGATCATAGAGGCTGTAGTCTCCCCGCCTGGGGATCTCGATCTGTGTCCTGATCCTGGCCAGGTCGTCCTCTGTCAGGCCCCCTATGGGAGACAGGAGGACAGAAGCCATGGGGATGTCCTGGTATACATTATCCGTCACAGCCAGGTAATTCAGGATGATCATGACCTCTCTTGAGTGGAAATAGCCGGTTTTGCTTTCGCATTCGACAGGAATGCCCATCTGGTCGAGGTAGTCAGCCATGGTCTCCGCCCTTCCGGAGTCGGACCGCAGCAGGATCACCATATCCTCATAATGGTACCCTTCCGTGACCAGCTCCCTGATCCTCCGGGCGATCATGGCCGTCTCTGCAGCCAGGGCATCGTATTCCCAGCTGATGGACTCTTTCTCCTGATCCTCCATGAGAAGGAGGATCTCCGAAGCATCCTCCGCATGCTCCATGGGACCATGAGCCCCCGCTCGCAATGCATGCTTTTCATCATAGACAAGACCGCCGAAGTCCAGATCCATCAGGCTGGAAAAGACCTGGTTGCAAAGGGCAAGGACATCCGGCGCACTCCGGAAATTATCCGTCAGCTCTATGGCAGCGGCCCCGGGGTTATGGTAAGACTCTGCCCTTTTTAGAAAGAGGTCCGGTCTGGCCTGGCGAAAACTGTAGATACTTTGCTTGATATCGCCAACAGTAAAGAGATGGCCGCCTCCGGCAGCTTTCAGTGTATTGAGAATCGTTTCCTGGATCAGGCTTGTATCCTGATATTCATCCACAAATATCTCCCTGTATCTGCCGGCTATGGCAGCTGCGGTCTCCGCAGGAACAGGATTACCCTCCTGGTCATATTCCTTCACAAGAAGATCCAGGGTCATATGCTCCAGATCGTCAAAATCATAAACATTCTGGTCTTTTTTCAGCTGACCGTACAGGTCCTGATAAGAAAAGAC
>CADBNQ010000323.1 GCA_902796045.1 uncultured Lachnospiraceae bacterium
GAGAAGTCGTTGAGGGACCGGTTTTCATAGGAAACATATTTGAGGTTGATATTCTCACCGTCAAGTTCCCTGATACCGTCTCCGTCAGAGTCTACGATACCTGCCTTGTCAAGCATCTCCTTGGCACCTTCGACATTATAGGCGTATGGATTGGTCAGATTATCATAGCCATAATTAAGGGTGGACGGAAGCACAGAGAAACCTGCGGTATAGAGACCGTTGATCAGGTTTGACTTGCAGATACCATCATAGTCGATACCCATGATCATCGCTTTACGAAGGTCATCATTCTTAAGAATACCCTTGAAGTTGATCCAGGAGAAACCAGTTCGGACACCGGGAGCCACATCAACGGTAAAGTTGTCATCGCTTTTGAAGTTCTCAATGTCAGCAACATTGGTGATGTTCTCGGCCAGGTCAATCTCCCCGCTCTGGAGGGCCATGGTCTTGGCGGAGGCATCGCCCATAAACTTGATCTCTACCTTATCGTAAGGAACTTCCTCACGGTAGTTCTCATTCTTAACCATGGTGTAACCGGTCTGGTCTGTAAAGCTCTCAATAGCATAGGGACCAGTGCCGATCACGCCGCTGTCCCAGTTCTCTGTAGCTGAAACGTTGACAATCTCAGTAGCCGGGTGAGCCAGATTACCCATCAGGTTGAAGTCGGCTTTAGGCAGTTCGAAGACCAGGGTACCGGCTTCATCGTCCGCGGTGATCTTAGTCTCATAAGGGATAAACTTTTCAGGGTTCGTAGATCCATTGGGACCTTCTGCAAAAACTCTGTCGAAGGACTCCTTGACCTTGGTCGCCGTCATGTCATCACCGTTGGAGAACTTGATCCCGTCCTTGATCTTGACAGTCCAGGTCTTGTAATCATCAGAGTGTTCGGCAGACTCAGCCAGCCATGGTTCGGGAACCATCTCATCATTAAACTTAAAGAGGGCTTCAGCAATACCAAATCTCATACAGTTCCACGCAGTGTTGGTATCCTCCATGGGGTCAACAAGACCGTCACCATACATCTGGCAGCCGAACGTCAGTGTCTTGCCTTCTGAGCCGCCGGCAGATCCTTCCTGACCGCCGCCGCAGCCGGTCAGCATAGCTGCACCGAGAGCCGCACTCAATCCAAGCGCCAGTAGTTTCTTGAAGCATTTTTTCATAGTCATACCTTCCTTTTCTTTATAATGCTTAAATCAACTCTTCTCTTATAATGCCTGCAGAACGGATGTCCATCCTTGCGGGCAGACATCCGAACCGCAATCATTATATAGAGAGGAATCAATTAATGAGAACAAAATCATCAGATGGAAGAAGGCTCTCTCTTCTTCGGATGCATAACCCGAAAGCACCCCTGCAAGGCATGCTCCCGGGCTGCAACCGGATAAACTGTGCAGAGGAGGATGTACCTAAGTACTGTGCACAGTTTATAAAACAAATAATGCCCGTATCTGCACAGATACGGGCATATCATCATAATAATAGTCTCAGAACCCACCCATCCTTCGTAAGTGCGCAATCTAATATCCATTAGCAAGCAGGTCTCCTGACTTAAAGATCATTATCGCGAAGACGCCTTCCCGGCCGGGCCACCACCCGGCCAGTGACATATATGTCTCCGGACTCCCTTTTTACAGTGACGGGATCGTACCAGAATCTCACTGGTTTCCCTATTAATCCAAAAGGAACTTGCAGGAATGATATATAATTGTCATTTATCATCAAGACATCCTTGATATGTAAGAATTATACCATATTTTAGAAAGAATATTACGGATGGATTACTATACACTTTTGTCAATTCTTGGTCAAAAAACGCTATCTACAATCATCGAACTGAAATAATATTGAACAAATGACAAAAATGTACTCTTTTGCAAAGGGTTTGCCAAAAAAGAACAAGCGAACAAATGAACCGTTGTTCAATTATTGAAACGATTAGCCGTTCTTTTTTGTTGTGTGCTTTTAAATAGTATAATCCTGCAGGAATAACTATTCAGGTCTCCAGGTCCGGGATAAAGACGATATTGGGTTTGCCGGTCGCTTCATTGACCGTAATCTTAGTATCTATGCCGAACAGATAACGGATCTTCTGGGGAACAAAGACTTCTTCCGGTGTTCCCACATCCACGACCTTGCCTTTCTTGAGAAGGATGATCCTGTCACAGTAACAGGAGGCAACATTCAGGTCATGGATGGAGGAGAAAACAGTCAGCCCCTGCCTCTTTAAAATATTCATGATCTGGTACTGGTAACCGATATCCAGATGGTTGGTTGGCTCATCAAGGATGATGAGCTCTGCCTGCTGGACAAGAGCTCTGGCAACCAGGGTGCGCTGTTTTTCACCGCCGGAGAGGGAAAGAAAGCTTCTCTCTTCGTACCCTTTCAGGCCGACTTCATTGATGGCATCCAGCACGATCTGACGTTCTCTGATCTTGTCATTGCCGCCGAACATCTTCTGGTGAGCAAAGCGGCCCAGATTGACCATATCATAGACCATCATGTCGAATTCAACATTATTCTCCTGCTGCATGACAGACATCTCAAGGGCGGATTCCCTGCTGGACATATCCGCGATACTTCTTCCGTCAATATAGGCAGCGCCGGAATCCGGTTTATATACCCGATAAATACTCTTCAACAGAGTGGACTTACCACAGCCGTTAGGACCTACAAGCCCCACAAATTCTCCCTTTTCAACTTCCAGGCTCACTCCATCTACGATCAGCTTAGAGTCTATGGAGTAGACGATATCTTTTACTTCTAATTTCATACTCTCATCCTCCAAACTGTCCATGTGATTTACGTATTAAGTACAGGAAGAAAGGCGCACCGAAGAAGGCAGATACAACACCGATGGGCAGCTCCTCAGGGGAGACAAGCACACGGGACAGAATATCTGCTATCACCAGGAAGGTTCCTCCAACCAGCACAGATGCCGGAATCAGTCTCGAATGCTTGGTTCCCACAATCGATCTTGTAATGTGCGGAATAGTCAGACCAACAAAGCCGATGGTTCCGCTGATGGATACGATGATACCGGTAAGCAGCGTAGCCAGAATGATAATGACCAGCTTCAGCTTGTCTGTATCCAGACCTACAGTGACCGCAACATCATCTCCGAGCAGGAGGACATCCAGCCTCTTAGACAGGATCAGAATCAGGACCAGGCAGAAAACGAAAGCGATGGTGGCATATTTCAGTGTCTCCCAGGAAGCTCCGCTTAAAGAACCCATCAGCCAGTAGCTGGCTGTTTTCACCTTATCAGACCCAGTCTTGGTGTAATAGATCATAAAATTGGTCACCGCTCCGAAAAGCGCTGATACAGCGATACCGGCCAGGACGAGCTGGGTGGCCGTCACCTTGTTCCTTATGGTGGCAATCCTCAGGGCCAGCACTATGGAGATCACCGCCCCGACAAAAGCACCAACCATGGTTCCGTAACCTCCCAGGAACCAAAGATATCCGTACATGATCACGGAAACTGCGCCGGCTGATGCGCCGTGGGAAATACCCAGTACGTAGGGATCAGCCAGCGGGTTTTTGGTCAGGGCCTGCATGAGGATGCCGCATAAGGTCAGACCGGCACCTACGATAAAGGCAGTGAGAATACGGGGAACCCTCATATTCCAGATGATGGTCTCTGTGCTTTCTCCCCAGTCTACCTTAAAGACCTCCCTGCCAAGGATCCGGTTGGTGATGACCCTCCGGACCACATCAAATTTCAGATCCACACTCCCCAGCCTGGTAGCCATGATAAAAGAGATTGCCAGCAGCACGCACATGATCACACAGAAAGTGATATACTGGGGCCTCTTCTGAAGGGGGAATATGGAAGTCTTCATCTTTGCCATATATCAGATCTCCTTCCTCAGGATTTGAAACAGGAACCCGGAATGCAGGGCATCCCGGGTTCTCTTATGTCAGAACAGTGATAAACTGCCCTCTTTATTTGAACTTGTCAGGATAGAACTGCTTAGCCATGATCTCTACAGCTCCTGCAGAACCTGCAGATCCCTGCATGTCAGAACAGCATGCCACATAGATCTTGCCATCTTTTACAGCATCAAGCTCCTTTGTGAATTCATTGTTTTTCAGGAACTCCGTTTTCTCTTCAGCGTCTGTATCTGTGTAATTAAGGATCAGGATGACATCAGGATCCCTGGCTACAACCTCTTCCCAGGAAGGGGTCGCCCATCCCTTGTCGATATCATCAAAGATGGAGATGCCGCCGGCTCTCTTGATCATATCTCCCGGAACACCCTGGCAGGCTGTGAAAGGAGCGTCCTCACCGGAGTCATAGACAAATACCTTAATGGGATCCTTATAAACATCCTCACCAAGAGTCGTCTTCACTTCATCCAGCTTATCCTTCATGGCCTGCACCTTCTGGGCAGCCAGATCCTGAACGCCGAATATATTGCCCAGGACCTCATAATCCTTATAAATGTCTTCCATGGTGGCAGAGTCAGAACAGCAGTATGGGAAATAAGGGATAATGCCGTGCTCAAGACAGAAGTCTACAGAGAAATTCTTCTCGGAGAACAGAGAATCCCAGCCCATCATAAAGTCGCAGCCTGCGTCAAGGATCTGCTCCTTGGAGGCATTCTGCAGGTTCACGCCGTCCTCTGTGATCTTCTTTACCTTGGCTCTGGCAGGGTAGTCATTCACTGTAGACCAGCAGGCACCTCTGGTATAACCGGACATATGGTCTTCCAGGCCCAGGTCAAAGAAAAAGTCTGCCATCTGGTCACCGTCAGCGATGACTTTGGTGGGTGCGGAAGTGAAAGTCTCTTCCATATTCTGACCGATGCCGGACCGTTCAAGGTTCAGGGTGATGGTATAGGGCTCGTAGTCTTTGTTGGTCTCATCCGTAGCAACGGTCTTGGCTTCTTCATCAACCAGGTACTCATCACCTTTGGAGCCGGTCACTTTTTTCTTGCCCTCCGGAGTGCCGCTGCATCCTGCCATGGAAGCACAAAGGGCAGCACACAATAAGGCTGCAATGAGTTTCTTCTTCATAGTGTATCATACCTCCTTTTTATATAGCTCTCCCGGATCCAGAAGGATGCCGGACTGTAAGGCCTGCGGCCTTTTGGTACATGATCAGGAGGATGACAGATGAACAAGGTAACACCATGTCCTTTTCAGATAAGAAGTATAAGCCCCACTCATCCTCCGTAAGTGAAGCTGTCTCTCCATGGCAAGCAGGTCTCCTGACTTCAGATCATCATCTTAAAGACGCCTTCCCATCCGTAAATAATACCGGATAGTGGCCTGTTGTCTTAAAGACTCCCTGTACACAGTGACGGGATCGCAGCGGAATTGCACCGCTTTCCCTCTTAGTCCTTTCGGAACTTGCCGGATTCTTATGCAATTATAGACAGGTGCAGTTATTAAACACCTGTATTCAAAGATCGTGCGGAATCGTAGAGACGATTCCGATTAAATATTTCATTAAATATAGATAAATATAGATGGATTATAGCATACTAACTATAGTTTTTCAATAAAAATATCATATATCAGGAAAGCAGGATTTCCATATAACAAAAAAGAGCAGTAAAAAAACTACTCTTTTCCAAACTTTTTTTCAACAATTTCAACAAGTCTTCCTGACAGAGCGGCTGCTACAAATACAAAGAGCAGCATTCTGACCGGGAAGACCAGAAGCATCAGCATGGAGACAGCCAGGGGTTTCTTCATCTGGGCGCCCAGAGCAGCTGCTGTGACCATGCCGGCCGCGAAAGCAGCGTGTCCGGTGAGCTGGCTGGTAAAAAAGAGCATGGTCAATCCGAAGCCCATGGATACGCAGGCAAAGATCAGCGGGAAAAAGTGTCCCCCCTTAAAGCCGAACTTTATGGAAAAAGCAGTCATGATAACCTTAAGAAGGGCTATCCCGATCAGAAACATGGGGGCGTAGTTCCCATAGTTCTCTATGAGCCGTCCCAGCTCTTCCTCGCCGGAAAAAAGGACCATGGGGACAATCATGGCTGTGACGCCGATGACGAGACCGGCCAGGATCTCTCTTACTATCACCGGAATCTTCCCGCTGACAGTCCCAAACAGGGCTTCACTTTTCTCAAAAAGTATACAGAGCAGGATGCCTGTCGGAATATAGAGGAGGACAAGCAGATAATCCAGCCATCCGGCAGAAAAACTGTCAAAGCCTTCTATGCCTTCCAGGGCCGGCCCGAAGAGCTTACCCAGGAGAGAATAAGCCAGGAGCCCTGCTGTGATGGACAGACCGTAGAGTATCAGCTTAGCCGGTTTAGGCAGAGGTATATCCGAGGCATCTGTCCTCTCCTCTTCTACCGAAAAGATGCCGAACAGAGGGGCATGGAAGATGAGCCCCAATGTGACAGCTGCGCCGATC
>CADBNQ010000324.1 GCA_902796045.1 uncultured Lachnospiraceae bacterium
ACTTCCGAAAAAGAAGGAGGCATCAAAGACACCGCTTAATGATATCATTGTGTCAAATATGTCCGGTCTTCTGAAATAAAAATTAGCCGAATGGAGTCCTCCCATGCTGCATCCGGTGGTCATGGCCTTCTCACCGTAGGTAAGATACTCAGGGATCAGTTCATCTATGATATAGCTAAACCATTTCTCCTGCATCTCGGCCCGGTATCTTCCGTCTCCGTATTCATCTGACCAGGACTCTTCATCGATGCTGTCAACACATACCAGTTTCAGCTTACCTGCTTCAATCCAGGGCTGTATGGAAGCAACCATACCAAAATTCCTGAAATCCCAGGTGTGGCCGTTCTGAGGACCAAAGGCCAGGCAGAGGCGGCCGTCATGTCCGAATACTGCATGTCCCATATCACGTCCAAGCCTTTCGCTGTATCTTACTTCGTATCTTTCTTCCATGACTATTCCTTTCTTTTTTCGATGAAATCAGCAAATTCCCGTACTTCTTCCTCACTTGAGACGATCGCAGTATACATCTCGTTGCCCATCGCGCCGGATAATACATCGGGCATGCGCTCTGCCATGACGATACAGTCGCCATATCTTTCCATAATCTCCTGACGTGTATGCACATACCTGTGCATGTCTCTCTGAGATGCGTAGACGCAGTACCTGTCCTTACCGGGATCCGGCATCAGGCGCCTGTCTTTTGTGATCATCTCCGCATAGATCTGATAGACATCAATTGAATGAGAATAGTCCATCATATCCGGCGTATATCCGCCTGCCGGCCTCATATTTACTTCGAGACCAACGAAGTCTCCAATCTCTCCAAGATTCTTTCTCGCCTGCGTCAGTCTGAAGAATTCAAAATGAACGAACCTGCTCCGGACCTTGAAAGCTTTGAGGGCCCGCCTTCCATATTCACGGAGCTGGTCTGGCACTGTCGCATTGACATAATAAGTCATCTCAAGACCCTCATTAACCAGATCGGCAACTGAGGGCGGGAACCAGCAGGAAGATTCAAACAGAGGTTCGCTGTTTGAATCACAAATCGCATCATAAGAGTAAATATTACCATATACGAACTCTTCCATCACATAGGGCACCTTTGGCTTGTTGGCGAAGAAAGCTTCCAGATCTTCCTCACACTCCAGCTTCCAGGTGTCTTCTGCCCCAACACCGATATCGGGTTTGACGATCACCGGATAGCCGCCGATCTCCTCCAGGAAAGCTCTGGCCGCATCGATATCCGTGATCTTATGATTGCGCGCTGTCGGAATACCGGCCTGTTTGTATATTGGTTTCATGGCTGATTTGCTCTTCCAGTGGGCAAGTTCATCCGGCAGAACACCCGTCCTTATATTGAAGTCCTGTCTCAGACGTGCATCCTGTTCAAGCCAGTATTCATTATTTGACTCAAGCCAGTCAATCCTGCCGTACTTAAAAGCGAAGAAGGCAACAGCACGGTACATGCTGTCATAGTGCTCCATGTTGTCCACTTTATAGTATTCCGTCAGTGCGCTTTTCAGCTCGGACTCCAGATAATCATATGGACAGTCGCCAATACCAAGGACGTTCACCCCGGCTTTTTTTAAACGATCGCAGAACTGCCAGTAAGTATGTGGGAAATTCGGTGATATAAATATGAAATTCATAAATCTCTCTCCTGTATTAAAATATGGACATGTTGTATTTTATAAATACCGTATCATCTTTTGCGAAGAAACTCAATTGTTTTTGAAAGTTTCCCACGAGTTCCTTCTCGATAGACTACAAACCAAAACTGAAGATCGCAAGTACATAAAGTCCAATTACTGATATCGTTGCTATACAGTCCAGTATGCCAAGGATCCGCACCATTTCGTCTTCCTTATAGAGCTTTCGCCCGATCAGAAAGAAAACGAAGCCCAGAAATGCCAGCAGCAGGAAATATGGGATGAGTTTCCTGCCAATCTTCGGAACATGATCAGAAAAGATCAATATACAGGATAAGGGCGCTGAGATGACCGGTATCATTTCCAGTATAACAGCAAGCGTCTTTTTTTCCATTTTTACCTCCCATTTAAGTTTTATCTCCCATTTAAGAAGATAGTAAGCAGCAAGAGAGATTGCTTTTTTACTGCCGATGATGCTATGATGGAAACTATCAGGAACCCTGCTTTATATCAGCATATTTTTCCCTGCATCTTTTGTCAAGTAGTACCTGAATATTCTATGATAGTTCCCTGGCTCTTAGAGAATCCACATGACGATTCTGTGACAAAGAGGATGCTATTCTCAATCTAAATAAAGTGCAGACTTTGACAGGAAATGAGGTATAAAACCATGAAAAAAATGTATGGTGAAACAGTCTTCCGAACACTGCTCGAAAGCGTGGAAGGAGAAACCCGGCTGTATGCCGATGACGATCCGCAGCTGAAAAAATATGCCGGAAAAACAAACGTGTACGAGACCGCTCTCTCTGACCATAAGACAGACCTTAAAGGCTGCCTGGACCGGTATCTCTCTGAACAGGAAATCAGCCCGAGCAGTCTGTTTATGAGTGCTTACGTCTACATGCTCCGTCTGTACTGCGGTCAGAAAGACGTTCTGATCTTTGCAGGAGAATCTGACCGTCACGATTTCGGTCTTCACAATACATCCCCTAAAGAGGTTCGTTATATACCTGTGTTTGTCAGGACGGATGAGGAGGAAAACTGTAAAGCATATGTACAGAGGATCCAGGCCTGCTTTCAGGAGCTGACAACGCATGGTCATGTCGATATTGA
>CADBNQ010000325.1 GCA_902796045.1 uncultured Lachnospiraceae bacterium
AGCCGTTTGACAGGACTATCATACTATATGATCCAAAAAACAAGGATATAGTTTTGAAGTACTATCGAAGAACCGTCCCCTGATTGATTGAAGCACAATCATAGAACCGTCCCCGTATAGCTCCTTCCGGGCAGGCCACCTCGCAGGCAGGGCGAAGCCCCTGATCGATCCGGGCAGCGCACATGGAACACTTGCGCATCTTCCCCTGCTCTGTTATCTGTGGAATATCCCAGGGACAGGCTGTCTTGCAGCGTCCACAGCCGATGCATAAGGATTCGTCGACCAGGACGATTCCGTCCTCCCTCTGATAGATGGCCCCGGCCGGACAGGCCGAAAGGCAGGCGGGATGATCACAGTGGCGGCACACGGCAAATTCAAATACCAGTTTTTCCTTCATGGGTGTCAGGTCTTCGGATTGCTTCATGACAATAAAGCGGACTCCCCGGGGGAGCTGATATTCCATCTTACAGGCAATCTCGCAGGCACAGCACCCCATACACCGATTCACATCAATCTCCAGTTTTTTTCTTTTCGCGGTCATCATTCGCCCACCTCCCGCATCTTTTCAACTTCCACCAGAGTATTGAAATACCCGGTAGTATTTCCGTCGTAAAGTGCCTGATATTCGTACATGATTCCGTTTTCTTTTAAAATATCCCTCGGTCCTCCCTGACTTAAGGAGGTCAGAACATTGACATTGCCCCCCAGTTTCACCCACATTCCACTGTTTAGTTCAACAACGCCGGGTTTTACGATAATACTGACGGCCGCCAGGATATTCTTCAACTCTCCCCGGTCATTAAAGATGCGCACCTTATCTCCGTCCTGAATCCCTCTTGCCCTGGCATCTTTGGCGTTGATATGGACCTTGGCCGGCCCCTCGATCTCCTGTATCCAGGGCAGGTTATAGTACGGGGAATGACAGCGGAAGGACGGGTGCTGGGATACGATACACAGCGGGTATTTCCGGGCCAGCTCCGGTGTCCTGTTGACACTCTCGTCTGGCTCTATAAAATGGGGCAGGGGATAATAATCTCCCGAATACATCTTTCCCCTCTCTTCCATGATGGAGGAATAGAACTCAAATTTGCCTGAAGGGGTATTGAACTTTCCGTCCTTATAAGGGATAGCCGGAGACCAGTCCTCACTCACAAGGGCCGGACCTCTCGGAGAAATAGCCGCATCCACATCCGTATTCATGCCGACCAGCATGCGAATGTAATCAATTCCGTTCCGATATCTCGGGAAATACTCCTCATAGCCAAGCCGACGGCCCAGCTCCTCAAAGATCTCCACATCCGGCACCGCCTCATAATAGGGCTGACATACCGGAACCAGAATCTGGTTATAATGATGCCAGTAGGAGGTGTGCAGGCCGTACTGTTCCAGAAAATGGCAGGCCGGAAGCACCAGGTCCGCCCAGTCTGTATCATCGGTCATAAACTGTTCGATGACAACAAACAGATCCAATTGTTTCACGGCTTCTAATGTATAGTCGACATAGGGCTGCTGGGAGATCAGACCGCCCCGCCAGGATATGATTCCCTTGATGGGCGGATCGGCACTCAGAATAGCCCTGGCCACTGCCGAAATGTTGACCATCCGTGTCTTTTTAATCTCTGCCCCCTTTGGTACTGCCACATTTGCTGTCTGCATAAACCCTTCAAAACCAGGGAAGCCCAGATTATTCATAAATTCATAAGTGCCGTATTCCTTCCCGATATGGCCGCACACCGCTGCCAGACTCGCCAGCGCTCTCTGTACCTGGTGGCCGTTGCTGTATCTTTGCTGGCCGCAGCCGCAGGACATGTGCGACTTGCTCCGGGCATAGAGTTCCGCCGCCTCGATCAGCTGCTCTTTGGGGATGGTGGTAATCTCCTCCGTATATTCCGGCGTCCAGGGTTCTACCAGCTCTCTCAGCCCCTCAAATCCCACCGTATGTTTTCTGATATATTCATGGTCCTGAAGATTGTTTTTCAGGATCCAGTGGATCATCCCCAGGGCCATAGCCCCGTCTGTTCCAGGCCTTGGTCTCAAATGGATGTGGGCCTTGGAGGCCACACCGGTCACGCAGGGATCCACCACGATCAGCCTGGCTCCCCGGTCCATAGCACGGTAAAGATAGGGAAAGACATGGGGGTGGGTTGCCGTCGGATTGAGCCCCACCATCATGATGACCTCCGCATGGTCTGCCCAGATATCCGGCACCATGGTATTCTGACTGCCAACGCTGCACTGGGATCCGGATATGCCTGACAAAACACAGAAGCTCCCGACCAGTTTCGTCGCGCCCAGCAGGTTCCAGAGCCTTGCACTGACTGCCTTGGCCATGTATTCCCGGTTGCCGGAATAGCCGTACTCCATCATCGCCTCGGACCCATAGGCAGTACAGATGGTCCGGATCTTATCCACCATATAATCCATGGCTTCATCCCAGGTGATCCTTTTAAATTTGCCCTCACCGCGCTCTCCGACACGGAGCATGGGGTATTTTACCCGGTCAGGACTGTTGATCTTCTGTACATTTGCCATGGCTTTCAGGCAAAGCGTCCCTTTCGTGATTGGATGGTCCGGATCTCCTTCAATCTTGATCACTTTCTCATCCTTCACGTAGACCAGAAGACCGCAGGTATCGTAGCAGTTGTGGGGACAGGCTGTCTTCACAACCCGGTCCGCGATTACTGTTTTTCCGTCCAGGGTTACCGGCACGTTAAAGGCCACACCGTAAAGGTTCAGATCCTCTTTTTTTCGGAAAGGAACCGGGTTTATGATCTCATCGATTTCTCTCATAGATTTCCTCCTCATCCGCCCTGACTTCCCCTGTCAGGATGCATCAGATTTTACATAAAACAAACCGTTATATGTCTAATATTATAGCACCTGCCCGATATAATAATAGTGACTCACAAATTATTGAGCTGCCAAAGAATTGTTTAGTAATATGGAGGAGATTCTGCCATGTATCAGAAGAAAATACCCGATGAAAATCTGTGTCCTTTTGAATATGCCATGTCCCTTTTCAAAGGAAAATGGGATATCAGGATCATTTGTCTTCTGGCGCACAATGATGCACTGCGATATATAGAATTCAAAGATCTGCTGCCGGAAATCTCCGACACTGCTCTCTCTTCTGTGTTAAAAAAGCTTTCCGGCCATCAAATCATACACAGGAC
>CADBNQ010000326.1 GCA_902796045.1 uncultured Lachnospiraceae bacterium
AGCTGCCCAATGTCTATGAACCCTTTGATTATGAGGCTTTTAAAAACTATCCGGGCAGACTTTATGTGGTGGTGACCGATGTGGATACCGGTGAGCCAAGGTATTTAAGAGTCAGTGACCTGGAAAAGGATATGTGGATGGTCAGAGCGTCGAGTTCTCTGCCTCTGATCTCCAGGACGCTGGTGGTTAAGGGACACTCCTTTCTTGACGGAGGGATCGGAGACAGCATCCCCATACGACGGTCCGTCAGAGACGGAAACAGGAAGAATGTGGTCGTGCTTACCAGGGAAGAGGGATACCGCAAAGAAGCAAACAGGTTCGTTCCATTGTTCAGGCTCAGGTATCCCCGCCATAAAGCCTTTGTGGACAGGTGTGCGGACCGTCATCTTCGCTACAACGAGACACTGGATTATCTGAAGAAAGAAGAGGAGGCAGGCAGAGTCTTCATCATCCGTCCACGCCATAAAGTGGAGGTGGACCGTCTGGAGAAAGATAAGGAGAAGCTCACAGCCCTCTACAATACAGGATATGAGGAAGCAAAAGAGCTTATGGATGCCATGAAGGCCTATCTTGAGGCCTGAGATTTAGGAAGGGAGAGTCAGCAGATGCAGTTTGAGGAATTATTAAAGCTGGTCCGTGAAGTAGGGCAGGCAGGTCTGACAGATTTTGAATACCAGGAAGGAAACATTCATATCAGGATGAGCGCGGCTGCCGGGGGAGAGACCGGCCATGAAGACAGGGATTACAATGTGGAGACCAATATCCCTGTGACAGGCAAGGAGAAAGAGGATGTGAAAACAGAGGTCATAGAAGCTCCTATCGAAGGGGTGTTCTTCTATGCCCGGCTTGACGGGACTCCCTGCCCCCTGGCTGTCGGTGACCGGATCAGTGCCGGGCAGGTTCTGGGGATGATGGAGAGCCGGGGCCAGTCCTTTGAAGTCACCAGTGTGTGGGACGGAGAAGTGATCAATATCTATATCGATAACGGAGAAGAGATCGTGGCCAGAGAGCCCATGTTCAGAATTGCGGTATGACAGGCTCATAAATGTTAAAATACAGGTTGAAAAAAAAAGAAAGATGTCGTAGAATATTCTTAGTCAAGTATTTAACGGGCTTTTGAGGACAGGTCTGTGCATTCGTCCCTGAAAGATCGACATTCATCGCTGATTGGATGTAATAATACTTACAAACGACACACCATAGAACAAAGAGGAGGAATTACAATGAATATTCTTGTTTGTGTAAAACAGGTTCCAGACACAACAGAAATCAAGATCGACCCTGTGAAAAACACATTGATCCGTGAAGGCGTTCCGGCCATCCTGAATCCTTTTGACGGTTATGCTCTTGAAGCAGCCGCAAGAATCAAGGACAAGAACCCTGATACAAAGATCGTTATCGTCAGCATGGGCCTTCCCAAAGCCATGGACGTGATCAAAGAGTGTATCGCAATCGCAGCAGATAAGGGTTATCTGATCAGTGACCGTCCTTTCGGCGGATCTGACACACTGGCTACCAGTTACATCATCAGCGAAGGTATCAAGAAGATAGAAGAGCTTGAAGGCAAGTTTGACCTGATCTTCTGCGGCAAGCAGGCTATCGATGGTGATACAGCACAGGTTGGTCCTGAGATCGCAGAGCATCTGGGACTCCCCCAGGTAACCTACGGCCTTGAGGCAGAGGTTGACGGCGACATGATCAAGGTCACCAAGGAAGTTGAGGACGGCAAAGAGATCATCGGCGCCAAGATGCCGGCTCTGGTCACCTTTACAAAACCTGCATGGGATCCGAGATTCCCGACCATCAAGCGTAAGATGGCAGCAAGAAAGGCTCAGATTCCTACCCTTACTGCAGCAGATCTTCCTACGATTGATCTTGAGCAGGCGGGCCTTAAGGGATCACCCACCAAGGTTAAGAAGACATTTGTACCTCAGAAGAAGACAGGCGGTATCAAGATTGCAGAAGAGACAGCAGACGAATCCGCTAAGAAGCTGTTTGGCGCACTGACAGACGCTGGTATATTATAATATCTAGGGAGGGTATATGATGGAAGCATTAACAAAAGATCTTTGGGTCTTCGTGGAAACCAATGAAGACGGAACAGCTAAAAATGTAGGTTTGGAGTTACTTTCCCCTGGTAGAGATCTTGCTGACAAGCAGGGCGGCCAGCTGGTAGCAGTTGTCATCGGACATAACGTGCAGGCAGCAGTAGATGCAGCTAATGCCCAGGGTCCGGACAAGATCATCGTGGTCGATGGAGAAGAGTACGCTCACTATACAACAGACGCTTATCAGATCGCACTGGTCAGCCTGGTAGAGAAGTATGGTCCTACCAGTATTCTCATCGGTGCAACCAACAACGGCCGTGACTTAGGCCCCCGCGTATCCTGCCGTCTTAAGACAGGACTTACCGCTGACTGTACACAGCTTGATATTGATGAGGAAAGCGGCAAAGTGGCATGGACCCGTCCGGCATTCGGCGGAAACCTGATGGCCAGGATCCTCTGCCCCAACACTTTCCCGCAGATCGGTACTGTACGTCCCGGCGTATTTAAGAAGAGTGAGCAGGTTGCCCCTAAGGCAGAGATCATCAAAGAAGACATCCATGTTGCAGAAGACCAGATCCGCACACAGGTACTTGAGATTATCAAGGAACTTGGCGGTGAGACTGTTGACCTAGAGGGTGCTGAGATCATCGTATCCGGCGGCCGTGGTGTAGGCGGACCGGAAGGTTTCGATACCATCAAGCTTCTGGCAGACGCTTTAGGCGCTACAGTCGGCGCTTCCCGTGCAGCAGTTGACTCCGGATGGATCGCTCATGCACATCAGGTAGGCCAGACAGGAAAAACCGTTGGACCAAAGCTTTACATCGCATGCGGTATCTCCGGTGCCATCCAGCATGTTGCCGGTATGAGCGGTTCTGACGTGATCGTAGCCATCAACAAGGATCCGAATGCTCCGATCTTTGATATTGCTGACTATGGTGTAGTAGGCAAC
>CADBNQ010000327.1 GCA_902796045.1 uncultured Lachnospiraceae bacterium
AAAAATCAATTCTTCCGTTTGGCTTATAAGTTACGTTTTTGTTTGTCATATCGAATACCTCTTTCTGGATTGCCAGAACGGAGGTATCCGATATGAAGGGATTGACTAATAATCATGAAGGTCACCTCACGGAACACTCCGTTCCATTTGTTGTGGTGACCAACACATAGCTATGTCGGCTTCCCGGTTAATGAGTGTGTCCTCCCTGCAGCAGCTATTACCCTGACATCTTGTCGACGGTCCGTCAGGTACTGCAGCTTGGACGAATTGGGTGGCTTAGTTCAATGCCATACCGCAGGATGAAAAATGCTTAATATTCTGGTAGATGGATGACATTGAGCCGTGCTAAATTAGGAGTTATGAAGGGTGTCGGGCAAAGCAGTTAGGGCACTGTCACGTTCATCTTTTCAGGCAACTTTTATTCTTGTGGTTGCTGATTGCCCCTTCACAATTGACCCTATAGTTGATTATGTTCTGGTCAACCTTGGAAAAGGGTTACCAGCGGTTACTATGGTTACTGGAGGTTACTAATTTATGAGTGAAGAGAATTTGGAGCAAAACAGTATTCCTCATCTTTGCGGAGGAACTCTATTCGCGCTTTTACTTCAAGCAAAAAGGACATCAAATAAGAAAGCAAAAGAGAAATTGATGGTTGGTGGAACAGATAAGCTGGCGGACGAAGATCTGCTTGCCGGGCTAATTAAACTGATGACCGGAGAAGAAGATATTTCTCGAGGAGGAACTCTGAAGAAATGTGCAACTTTATATAAAACGTGCCAAAAGTGCAGTAGCGGATATATTCCATTTACTGATAGGACTGCCGTGTCGGCATTTGATAAACTTGTTAAAGATGAAAATCCGGAAGTCTATACTCGGATGATGGATTTTGTTGATACGTATTTGGCTCCCGGGAAACTCAATTGGTTAGTCCAGGCGCTCATTGAGACAATTACAGATGATAATAGTATTCCTGATGATGCTTCTTTTTATATTGACTACTCCAAAACAGAGGCGAGGAGAAGCATCAAGAATATCCGAAGTGTGACTCTTCAACCCTTTCTGGTTTCTGTACTTGATTATGTTGTATTGAACGCTCCAGATTCGGAATCTGGCCGCCCAACATTTGAGAGCTGGTTTAAGCAGGAGAAGAAACAGACTGAATGGAAGTATTGTGGGCATGTCGGTGACAAGATTGGGGAAATAGAAGTTAACCTTGCCGATTATGAGCCAGATAGTGATGATAGCTTTTCAGAAGATGATGAAACGCTGGATAAGATCCCGCTTGTAGTGGAATCTGTGGCACCAGATCTAGATACTATATTAGATGCGGGCATATATATGGGCGAAAAGGAAATATTCGATTTTGGGGATGAGGATGATGATATAGATATAGAACCTTTGCCTTTTGAAAAGTATTTGAATGGTGCAGTTGAATACTACAAGGATAAAAAAATACTATTGAACAGAGAGGTTCCGAGAAAATTCTATGATATATATGTCTGTAATGATCTTGCGTTCCATAATCCGTATGCCTCCGGAGCAGAGGACGAAGGAATTGAAACGATAAGTGATGGAACTGTTCAGCTGTTGGAGAAGAAATCCAAATATTTAATAATCGAAGGAACTGGGGGGATGGGAAAGTCGATGTACTTAACACACCTTTTCCTTTCATCGGCAAAACAATATATGGAAACGGGAAGGTTGCCAGTTCTTATCTTACTGAAAGACTACAAGAGGGAGACAATAGGCACGATTGAATTTATCTGGCATGCCGTTAAAGCGTATGACCAAAGCATTACCAAGAATCAAATAATAAAGATGCTGGAAGATAAAAAGATGATTCTGTTGTTAGATGGCATGGATGAGATTAAATCTTCCCTTCGTGATAATTTCTATATGGACTTGGAAGGGCTTATTAAGGCATATTCTGGAAATACAATAATAATGACATCTCGGCCTATTAGCAGTTTTATCGCTTATGCAAAATTCTCTCTTCTTGATATTCAGCCATTGACAGAAGAGCAGGCTGTTTCTTTGCTTGACAAAATTGAATTCTGGGACAATACCGCAAAACAAGACTTAATCGAAGCTCTGAAAAATGGGTTGTATGATTCACATAAGCAATTTGCGAGCAATCCCCTGCTCCTTACTATTCTACTGATGACATATTCTTCTTTCGGTGAGATACCGGGCAAAATGCATGTTTTCTATTCGATGGCTTATAATACTATGGCGCGTTTTCATGACAAAACGAAGGGATTGACGCGGCCTATGCATACAAACCTAACACCAGAGGAGTTTGCAAAATACTTTTCGCAGTTCTGCGCAAGGACATATGTTGAGGAAAAGCTGGAATTTACGGATCGGTTGTTTTCTGTATATATGGATAAGGTCTTAAGAGGAACGGATGCTAAAGCGGCAGGCGTGACATCCAGAGATTTCATTGAAGATCTGACTGATAACCTTTGTATTATGTATAAAGAAGGTGAAACGTACTATTTTATTCATAGATCTTTTCAAGAATACTTTGCAGCTGTTTTTTTCGCAAATGATTACGAGTCAAAATTAGAACAGCTCGGGGATTATTTTGATGAAAAGAACAATAGGACATATACAGATAGAACTTTCGATATGCTGTATGATATGATTCCCGGAAAAGTTGAGCGGTTCATCTTCCTGCCGTATTTAAGGAAAATGTTTAATAAAGATGAACGAAACATGTGGGATGAGTATTGGAGATTTCTGCTGTGTCAGTATCCAACCCTTGTTCATCAGGAAGGAGAAACATGCGTTTATATTCCCACTTTACCTCGGTCGTATGTATATCAAAAAATGATTATTGAGAAAAACCTTTTCTCTTCAGTTGATCTGGATAAGATAACATGGCCAGAGCAGGTACATCATTTGGAAAAGGCAAACTGGGTTAAAGTATACAGAGAGTTTATGGATGAAGATGCGTACGAAAGATACCCTGACCCACTGAGGATTCCAGAAGAGATTCTTAACATAACTGATTTAGATGCAGAAGAGGCTGTTCCGGATAAGTATATTGAGTATTTTGGAAAGCCGGAGGTGGTAGGGGAAACTATAAATGTAGAGGTAGAAGAACTATTAAAGGATCAGATGCACTATAAGCCTCTTATAGATTTTATGGAGCAGGATAGTTTTCCTCTTATGGAGGAATTCAAGAAGGTGAAAGCGTATTTTGCTCATCTGCAGAAATGGGATGAGCAAGAGAGGAAATCGAAACGATTATTTGATGATTAAGTGGGAGGAACCATGAGAATATTGTATTCCAATATTCTTCCGCTTCCGGTGGAAGATGATCAGCAGACTATACTTGATTGCTTTTTTGAGCAAGCTCAGAAAGCAGATCGTATCGAAAAGGCTGTGGGATATATTTCACAGCCAGCAAATGCTCGAAGAATATGGATGCAATACTGTTGTATTTACTAAGACAGATCAGAAAGCGCTGGATGATGACAAGACAACAATGAATGGGAAGACGGATGTGGACAGCGAAGAATATGCACATGGATGCAATTTCGTCATTGGTGGCAATACATTAGGACGCGGTGTTACTTTCCTAAGGCTTCAGACAATTTACTATACCCGAACAGCAAAGAAGCCGCAGGCAGACACCATGTGGCAGCATAGCCGTATGTTTGGATACGACCGCGATCCCGGCATGATGATGGTATTTATTGATGAACGCTTGTACAAACTGTTTGCAGATATTAATGCTACGAACAATGCAATTATCTCGCAGGTGGAACAAGGACTGGATGATATTAACGTATACTATCCAGAAGGACTGAACCCAACCAGGAAAAATGTACTTGATGATGATCATGTTGCCGCTGCTTTTTGTCAATAAATTGTTGCTATAATGCTGCCTAAAAGCAGCGGCATGAAATCAGCCGTCCTTCATGTATTCATGATTTCTGGTAAAATCCGCATTCGTAACCATCAGCCCGCAGTTCGATCCCAGGAAGCCAGGGCGGCGTCCTGCCCATCTGCTCACAGATGGCATCCACGGATGCATCCTTACTGACCTCGATGATCAGTTCGTCGTGGACATGCCCGACGATCCGGCAATGGGAGAGAGTCCGCATTGCATGGCATAGGATATCCCGGCTGATCGCCTGCGTGATGTTCTCCACAAATTTCGGACCATAGCTTTCGATCCGGGACCAGTGCTTTGTACTGTCCACGCCCATGTAGGTGACGCTCTCGCCGTCAAAGCGGTTCACACCGATCCGGGGCTTGACGTATGACAGGCGGCGTCCGCTCGGCAGGGTGATGAACAGCATCCCGTTGCGGGCTTCGAAGCCGACACAGCCTACCTTCGAGGGAATCCCTTTCCTGATCGCATTCTTTACGGCATTGTCCACATCCCACCAGTATTGAACGATGCGCGGGTTCGCTCCCCGCCACATGGTAACAAGCGGCTGGAGTTCCTCCTCAGCCAGACCCATGTCCAAAGCACCCATCGCGCGGAGTGCTCCGACGGAGCCGCCGTAGCCGAGGGCGAGCTCACTGATTTTGCCCTTCTGCCGGAGGCGCGCATTCTGCCCGTGTTTCTCAACCACGCAGCCAAACATCCGGCTGGCGCTCTCGCAGTATATGTCGCGCCCGTCGTGGAAGACATCCATGCGCCACTGTTCGCCGGCGAGGTAACTGAGGACCCGGGCTTCGATGGCGGAGAAATCGCTCACTACGAATTTGTATCCCGGAGCCGGGATGAACGCGGTGCGGATCAGCTCCGAGAGCACGTTTGGCACGGAGTCATACAGCATCGAGAG
>CADBNQ010000328.1 GCA_902796045.1 uncultured Lachnospiraceae bacterium
CAGAAGGGGGCCAAGGTCATCTATCAGGATACTCATGTATCGGGTCATGCCTGCCAGGAGGAGATCAAGCTGATCTACACCCTGACCAAGCCACGGTTTGCCATCCCGGTGCATGGAGAGTATCATCACCTGATGACCCACCGCCAGCTGGCTCTGGAGATGGGGATTCCCAAGGAGGATATCATCATCATGCATTCAGGCGATGTGCTGTCGATCTCGGAGAAACAGGCCAGGATTACAGGAAAGGTTCCGGCAGGAGGCGTCTTTGTAGATGGCCTTGGTGTCGGCGATGTGGGGAATATCGTTCTGAGAGACCGCCAGCTCCTGTCCCAGAATGGCCTCTTTATCGTAGTGGTCACCCTGGACCGGCACAACAATATGCTTCTGGCCGGTCCGGATATTGTCTCACGTGGATTTGTCTATGTCCGGGAGAGTGAGAATCTCATGGAGGAAGCCAGGCAAGTTGTCAGAGAGACTCTGGACCGGTGTTCCCATAAGAAGATCACAGACTGGACCAGGATCAAGGCCTCAATCAGGGATGACCTGGGCGGTTTTATCTGGAAAAGGATGAAAAGAAGTCCCATGATACTTCCCATTATCATGGAGGTGTAAATATTGGAATCTGAAAAGCAAAAATATACCAGAAGATCCGGGACTGACCGGGTCATGGCTAAAACAGAGGAACTTACCAGACTGATCCGGGCTACCGATTCCTTTCAGAGATACCAGAAAGACCTGGAGCTGCTTAAGAGCCAGGAGGATCTGTACAGCAGGCTGAACGAGTTCCGGAGAAAGAGCCTGTATCTGGACGAACAGAATGAACGATATTACGAGATCTCCAATGTAATGTATGAGGAGTATAAGGATACCCTCACTGAACCTGTCGTGCGGGAGTTCCTTGCTTCCCAGGCCAGGATCAACAAGCTGCTCCGTCAGGTGTTTGACCGGATCGCGGCGGATATGGAGATTGACGTTTCTTATATGGAGAGCTGACATTAAAGATGTTAGAACAATTCACGCATGTAGTAATCAGAATACTGTTTTTCATTTTCTTTGCCCTCCTTCTGGCCTATTGTTTTCATCAGGCAGGAGAGATAGGATATGCCGTTTTTTCGGATGCACCCTATAACAGTTCCCAGTCTGCCCCAGAGGGGGTGATCACTGTCACCGATGGGGAAAAGCTGCTTGATATCACCAAAGATATGGAGAAGGCCGGGATCGTGAAGAATGCCTATGTGACAGCTCTGACTTTCCGTACCATGGAGGGGTATGATCAGATCAGACCCGGGGAGTATGTCCTGAGGGCCTCCATGAAGCCTTCGGAGATCATGAGGACCCTGACCGGCCAGGAGGATGATGAATGACTGACAGGCAGAGAGTGAGTGACTTTATCAGATCCTTTGGTTCCGACCTTTGTGAACCAGCCCTGATCCGGATCCTCGAGGAAGCGGAGAGGGACAGGGTTCCCATCATCCGGAACGAGACCCGGGATCTGCTGAAAGTATTGCTTCAGATCAGGAAACCGGAGAGGATTCTGGAGGTGGGAAGCGCCATCGGATTCTCTTCGGTTTTTATGGCTTATCACACACCGGAAAAGACCCTTCTTACTACGATTGAGAACCATCCCGGAAGACTGGAGCGGGCCAGGGCCAATATTGCCATGGCAGGGCTTGAGGAAAGGATCACCCTCCTTGCCGGAGACGCGGCAGACCTGCTGGGGACCCTGGAAGGCCCTTATGATTTTATATTCATGGATGCTGCAAAGGGGCAGTACATCCACTTTTTTCCGGAAGTGATGAGGCTTTTGGATTCCGGCGGGATCCTGGTGTCCGACAATGTGCTGCAGGACGGAGATATCTACGAATCACGATATGCGGTCAGAAGGAGGAACCACACCATTCACGCACGGATGCGAGAGTATCTGTATGTGTTGACACACACAGAAGGACTGGATACTGTGATTCTGGAGAATGGTGACGGGGTCACTGTCAGCGTGAAAGGATGAGACAGAGGGAATATTATGCGAAAGATAGAATTGCTGGTGCCTGCCAGCAGCCTGGAAGTTCTGAAAGCAGCAGTGCTGTACGGGGCGGATGCGGTATATATCGGGGGAGAGATGTATGGTCTCAGAGCCAATGCAAAGAACTTTTCTCCGGCAGACATGCAGGAAGGGATTCGCTTTGCCCATGATCACGGGGTCAGGGTCTATGTCACCGCCAATATCGTAGCCCACAATGCGCAGATCAAAGAGATAGGCGGATATTTTGAAGAGCTTAGGGCCATGAAGCCGGATGCGCTGATCATCTCGGATCCCGGCGTTTTTTGTGCCGCAAGGGAAATATGTCCGGAGATTCCGGTGCACATCAGTACCCAGGCAAACAGTACCAATTACCAGACTTTTAATTTCTGGTACAGACAGGGGGCAGACAGAGTGGTGGCTGCCAGGGAACTGTCCCTTGAAGAGATCAGGGAGATCAGAGACCATATCCCGGAAGAGAAGGAGATAGAGGTCTTCGTCCATGGTGCCATGTGTATCTCCCATTCTGGCAGGTGCCTTCTCAGTAATTATTTTACCGGCCGCGATGCCAACATGGGTGCCTGCACCCATCCCTGCCGCTGGAAGTATTACCTGATGGAGGAGAAAAGGCCCGGAGAGTATCTTCCTGTAGAGGAGACTGAGGGGGGAACCTATATCTTCAACTCCGGTGATCTGTGTATGATCGATCATATTCCTGATCTGATCTCAGCGGGGATTGACAGCTTCAAGATCGAAGGCCGTATGAAAACAGCCCTCTATGTAGCGGCAGTGACAAGGACCTACCGGAAGGCTGTCGATGATTATCTGGAATCTCCGGAACAATATCAGGCCAATATGGACTATTACCGGAGCGAGATTGCCAAATGCACCTACCGGAAGTTTACAACAGGCTTTTTCTATGGAAAACCGGATGAGCAGGCGCAGATTTACGATGCCTCCACCTACATCAAGGAGTATACCTATATCGGGATTGTCCAGGACATAGATGAGAACGGATTCCATAAGATATACCAGAAGAACAAGTTCTCTGTCGGAGAGGAAATCGAGGCCATGGCGCCGGATGGGAGCAATCGTATTCTGAAGGTTCTGGCGCTGGAGGATGAGCACAGGCTGCCAGTGGATTCTGCACCTCATCCCAGGCAGGAGATCTGGATCAGGTTTGAGGAGAGACTGGAAGCCGGATGGCTTCTGCGGCGCAGGGAGCTTTCCTGATCGCTGCAGGGAAAGGAATGCTATGTTTGACATATTCTATCCGGATGAATATCTGGAGTCCACTTACGAGATTCCCTTTGAGAAGCTGTATCAGAAAGGGTACAGGGGAGTCCTGTTTGACATTGACAATACGCTGGTGCGCCACGATGCGCCGGCAGATGACCGGGCCAGACAGCTCTTTGCCAGACTTCGGGACATCGGCTTTGAATCCTGTCTGATCTCCAACAACAAGGAGCCCCGGGTCAGAAGCTTCAGCGAAGAGGTCGGATGCCATTATGTGTATAAGGCTGATAAGCCCCTGCCGGCCGGCTACGAGAGGGGGATGAAAGAGATGGGAACTACTGCCCTCAACACCGTTTTTGTGGGGGACCAGATCTTTACGGATGTATTTGGTGCCAGACTGGCCGGCATCTATTCTATTCTGGTGAAGCCCATCCATCCCAAAGAGGAGATCCAGATCGTTCTGAAAAGGCAGCTGGAAAAGATCGTCCTCTTTTTCTATCTCAGGCACCGGCACTAGAAGAGACCCGTTTCCCCTGTCGCGATCACACCGCCGGACATCATTTTTTGTCGTATAAAGTGGTTGAAAAACAGGGGGTTATAGTATAGAATATTTTCATAAGAAGATACTTGAACTACATAAGGAGGATTGAAATATGATTACTGCAGGTGATTTTAAGAATGGTCTGACGATTGAGATGGAAGGCAACGTTTATCAGGTGATAGAGTTCCAGCATGTTAAGCCAGGTAAAGGAGCTGCCTTTGTGAGGACCAAGCTGAAGAATATCAAGAACGGCGGAGCCATCGAGCGCAGCTTCAGGCCCACAGAGAAGTTTAATCCTGCCCGTATCGAGAGAACTGATATGCAGTATCTGTATAATGACGGCGACCTTTATTATTTTATGAATACAGAGACCTATGATCAGATCGGTCTTGGCAAGGAAGCTATTGGGGATGCCCTTAAGTTCGTCCGTGAGAACGATGAAGTGAAGATGGTTTCTCATAATGGCGAGATCTTTGCCGTAGAGCCGCCCATGTTTGTTGAACTGGAAGTAACAGAGTGCGAGCCGGGAGAGAAGGGCAACACTGCCACTGGTGCTACCAAGCCCTGTACTGTTGAGACCGGTGCGGTTGTCTATGTCCCTCTGTTTGTGAATCTGGGAGATGTCTTAAAGATCGATACCAGAACCGGTGAGTATCTTTCAAGAGTGTGAGGTAGTCTATGAGTAAAGGGAAATTTGTCAAGTATCTTGTCTCAGGCCTTGTCGTTGTGGTCCTGATCTGCGGCGTCTTCTCCATCGTGAAGCGGATGACAGGGACTTCTTCCGAAGAGACGGTGGCCAGGGACAATAAAGCAAATCAGTCTTATGTGAGTGAGACGAAGACGAAGAAAGCAGATAAAAAGAAGACTGACAGCACAGGCAAGAAAGAAACAACTGACAAAGAAACATCTGATAATAAAACATCAGGCAAGGAAGCGTCTGACAAGCAGACGACTGATAAAGAAGCTGATAACAGCAAACCCATGACCAGCCTCAAGGTGGAGGCCCCTGCATCCTTTATCAGGGTGGGTGACATCATGCAGCTCAAGATCAGCCATGAACCGGAGGATGCCACCAATACAAAGCTGAAGTGGTCCTGCAGTGAGAAGGGTCTTGTCAGCATTTCTGATGACGGCGTTCTGACACCGGAGAAAAACAGCGGCAGGCACACCGTGAAGATTACAGCCCAGGCAACAGATGGTTCCAAGCTGAAGGAGACATTTGAACTGCGGATCCTTCCGGAGATCGATCTGACCAAACCTCTGGTAGCCATCACCTTTGATGATGGGCCCAATCCTAAAACCACCAATCCCATCCTGGATGTCCTTGAGGAAAATTATGTCAGGTCCACCTTCTTCCTGCTGGGTAAGAATGCTGCTCTTTATCCGGAGACAGTAAAGAGAGAGTATGACCTGGGGATGGAGATCGCATCCCACACATATTCCCATGATAACCCCCAGGATACGGGCAAACCGACTTTTGCCAATAAGTCCGAGAGTGAACAGAGAAAAGAGATCGAGGATACCAACGCAGCCATTGAGAAAGCCGGCGCTCCGGCCCCGACCCTTCTTCGTCCTCCTTATGGCGGAGCCAATTCCAAGATGTATGCCCTCCTGAAAGAGTACAATCTGTGCTGCATGAACTGGTCTGTGGATACCCTTGACTGGAAGGGAAGAAGTGCAGATTATACCTATAAGCAGGTGATGGACCAGGTGCAGGACGGTGATGTGGTCCTTCTCCATGATATCCACGAATATAACGTGGGAGCTGTCCAGAGATTTATTCCCGATCTGATTGCTAAGGGATTCCAGCCTGTGACCGTATCTGAGCTCTATGAAGCCTACCACAAGATCAACGAGGGAACAGAGAGGAACAACCTTGATCTTCTGAGCCCCGGTACCTATCATGAGAGACCGAATCCGAGGTCCGGCGGCAGCACAGAGGAAGTGGAGACAGATAGTTCAGAGACCAGTACACAGAGTACAGGGAGTACTCAGAATAATCAGTAACCACCATGCCGGATCCCGACAGCCCTGTTTACAGCCAAAGAGGCGTCTGCAGTTACGACTCGTCCATTTTTAAATAATGGACGAAGACGTTACTGTGCGACGCCTCTTATATTTTTGCTTTATAATCAATGAGATGCAAAATAATGAAAAATAAAGAGAAAATAAGAGGAAATGAGAGATAATAAAATATATATAAGAAAATAGAAGGTTTTCTGATTTGCATTTACAGGGAGAAAAACATATTATATGTGAAGTGATTAGCACTCAAACTTAATGAGTGCTAACAATCAATAAAAACGATTATTTTAATATAATAGGAGGCATTTGTTATGAAGTTAGTACCATTAGCAGACAGAGTCGTTTTAAAACAGCTTGAAGCCGAGACTAAGACCCAGTCCGGTATCATCCTTACCAGCTCTGCTCAGGAGAAACCCCAGGAGGCAGAGGTGATTGCTGTAGGTCCCGGAACAGAAGAGGTAAAAATGGAAGTGGCTGTCGGACAGAAAGTCATCTATTCCAAATATGCCGGAACCAACGTCAAGATGGGCGAAGAAGAGTATATCATCGTCAAACAGGGAGATATCCTGGCAATAGTAGAGTAATCACAGGAACGATTCTAATCTGAATACATGCAGGAGGTTAATTATTATGGCAAAAGAAATCAAATATGGCGTAGAAGCCAGAAAAGCACTGGAATCAGGCGTTAATCAGCTTGCTGATACTGTAAGAGTTACTTTAGGACCTAAGGGACGTAATGTAGTCCTTGATAAGAGTTTCGGTACTCCTCTGATCACAAACGATGGTGTGACCATCGCCAAGGATATTGAACTTGAGGATGCTTTTGAGAACATGGGCGCCCAGATCGTCAAAGAAGTAGCCACCAAAACCAACGACGTTGCAGGTGACGGTACCACAACAGCAACCGTCCTGGCTCAGGCCATGATCAACGAGGGGATGAAGAACCTGGCAGCAGGAGCTAATCCTATCATCTTAAGAAAAGGTATGAAGAAGGCTACAGATATAGCTGTTGAGGCAATCAGTGAGATGAGCCGTCAGGTAGGCGGAAAAGATCAGATCGCCATGGTTGCAGCTATTTCCGCAGGAGATGAGGAAGTCGGTGAGCTGGTAGCAGATGCTATGGAAAAAGTTTCCAAGGACGGCGTCATCACCATCGAGGAATCAAGGACCATGAAGACAGAGCTGGATCTTGTAGAAGGTATGCAGTTCGACAGAGGATATATTTCTGCCTATATGGCAACTGATATGGAGAAGATGGTCGCCGAGCTTGATGATCCTTATATCCTGATCACTGATAAGAAGATCAGCAATATTCAGGAGCTGCTTCCCCTGCTTGAGCAGGTAGTACAGAGCGGCGCAAAGCTTCTCATCATCGCAGAAGATATTGAAGGTGAAGCTCTCACTACCCTGATCGTGAATAAACTGAGAGGTACTTTCTCTGTTGTCGGCGTTAAAGCACCGGGATATGGCGACAGGAGAAAGGCTATGCTGGAAGATATCGCGGTTCTCACAGGTGGTACAGTGATCTCTGAAGAGGTCGGTCTGGACTTAAAGGATGCAGATATGAGCATGCTGGGACGTGCCAAATCTGTCAAAGTTGAGAAAGAGAATACCGTCATCGTTGACGGCGCCGGCGCAAAAGACGCTATCCAGGCAAGGATTGGCCAGATCAAGATGCAGCTTGATAACACAACATCCGAGTTTGACAAGGAGAAGCTGCAGGAGAGGCTTGCTAAGCTTTCTGGTGGTGTTGCCGTGATCCGTGTAGGTGCTGCCACTGAGACAGAGATGAAGGAAGCCAAGCTTCGACTTGAGGATGCCCTGGCAGCAACAAGAGCTGCTGTAGAAGAGGGTATCATCGCAGGCGGTGGATCTGCATACATCCATGCTGCAAAGAAAGTGGCCGAGGAGACAGCAGATTTTACAGGCGATGAGAAGACTGGTGCCCAGATCGTGCTTAAAGCACTGGAGTCACCCTTGTACCATATCGCTGCCAATGCTGGACTTGAAGGCGCTGTCATCATCAACAAGGTTGCCGAGAGCAAAGAGGGAACCGGATTTGACGTGCTGACAGAAACATATGTGGATATGATCAAGAACGGTATTATTGATCCTGCCAAGGTTTCCAGAAGTGCCCTTCAGAATGCGACAAGCGTTGCCTCGACCTTACTGACAACAGAGTCTGTAGTCGCAGACATTAAAGAAGATACCCCCGCCCCGGGAATGCCTGCAGGCGGCGGCATGGGGATGATGTAAGTATCCCCGGAATCCGATTGAAATCATAGGAGATTGTTAACGGTTTTCTGTGATACTGCTATAATAATCATTATATCCCGGACTGACTAAGTCCGGGATTGCTTTTTATCAGTATACTTGGTAAGATAGTCAGGAAAGGAAGAAGATGATGTTAAAAAGAATAAGAAACCTTGTATGCGTCTGTGTCCTCCTGTGTGTTTTTCTGACTAGCTGTGACAGTACGATAGGTGCAGCGGTTTTTGCTGAGGAAGAGCAGATCAACAGCAGAGAGGATCTCTTGAGGAAGGTTGACCAGGGACTGGAAAAGGGTTGTACGGAGATCAGTTTTGAGACAAGCAAGCTGGGTAAGGAAGACTTAGATGACCTGAACAAGAATCATGATGGGTTCTTCGGCACTGTCAGGAGCTATGAGATACGCAGCTTCGAGCTTCTGGACATGTCCCAGGTAACGCTCAAATGTGAAATTAATGACAATTATTACGTGGAGAATGCCCTGCTGCAGGGAAAGGAGATCCCCAAAGACCGGGAAAGTGCCAGAAAGCTGTTAAAAGTGTGCCAGGAGATCCTGCCGGAGCTTAGCGGAAAGGATCTCACCGATTACAGGAAGGAGAAATGGATCCACGACTATCTGGTTGAAACCGTGTCCTACGGTTTTATGGACAAGGACACCGGGGAGGACTCAAAGGCCTATACTTCCTACGGGGCACTGGTTGACAGGAAGGCTGTCTGCAATGGCTACGCAGAGGCGATGAAGCTTCTGTGCGACCTGACGGGGATCAGCTGCGAGATGGTCTCAGGGACGGCTGACGGGGAGAATCATGCCTGGAACATGGTCAGGCTGGAAGACCACTGGTATCATGTGGACGCGACCTGGGATGACCCTGAGCCGGATGAGCCGGGCCGTATCCTCTATCACTATTTTAATGTATCTGATGATTTTATTTCCAGCAATCACAGTTGGGAAAAGGCCGGATCTGATCAGGCTGACAGTATGGATTACAATTATTTTGTCATCAATAATCTGGTCTGTGATGATTACAATGCGTTCCGGGAACTATGTGAAGACCTGTTCCGGAAGGATAATCCGAACCAGGTCCAGATTCTGGTTAAAGACTATGAAGAGGACCGGTATTCTGAAGATAACCTGGGGTTTTTGTTTGCTTTAAGCGGCGCAGGACAGATGAATGTCCAGACTGTAGGAAAGAAACCGGACGTTTCTTTGTATATTACCATGTATTGAAAAATAAATGATATACCATGAGATAAGAAAGGAATCAGAATGAACAAAGAAGAATTTTTCAGCGAACTGGAAGAAAGTCTTCAGGGCGAAGTATCGGACAGAGAGTTCAGGGATTCTGTGGACTATTACCGGGGCTATTTCCTGGAACAGGAGGCCCTTGGCAGGACGGAGGAGGATATCCTTAATGAGCTGGGCAGCGCCAGGTATATCGCCCATTCCATTATCGATGCCCATGGTCTGGACCGGGACCGCTCTCATGTGGATTCTGCCTATGACAGAGAGGAGGCTTTCCGGGAGACAGGCGGGGAAGTAGTCAATGACCCCGAGCCATCCCCGGTAGATCACGCATTGAGCCGGGTGGGCAGCACACTTGCCCTGATCGGCGGACTTCTGCTCCTGGGGGTCGTTCTGCGCTTTATGCTTCCCTTTATCCTGGTCATCATCGCTGTGATCATCATCGCAAGATGGATTGGTTGATTATTGACAAACATCTTTTTGTTGTTGTATAATACTTTTCGTTGAATTTAGTTTTTGGCGGGATAGCTCAGTTGGCTAGAGCACACGGTTCATACCCGTGGTGTCGCTGGTTCAAATCCAGTTCCCGCTATTTTTTTATATCATGAAATATTTTCCAAGATATAAACTGAGGGAGATAAGATGAGAATTGGTCAAGGTTATGATGTTCACAGACTGACAGAAGGGAGAAAGCTCATCATCGGAGGTGTAGAAGTGCCTTATGAGAAGGGGCTTCTGGGTCACTCGGATGCAGATGTTCTCCTGCACGCCATCATGGATGCCCTGCTTGGGGCCGCTGCTCTGGGAGATATCGGGAAGCACTTTCCGGATACGGACCCTGCCTATAAGGGGGCGGACAGCAGACAGCTCCTGGGCCATGTCTGTCAGATGATTGGAGAGCACGGCTACTACATTGAGAATATCGATGCGACGATCATAGCCCAGCGCCCTAAGATGGCCCCTCACATTCCTCTTATGAAAGAGAATATTGCCCGGGACCTGGGTATCAGTCAGGACCAGGTCAATGTGAAGGCCACCACAGAGGAAGGTCTGGGCTTTACCGGAGAAGGCCTGGGAATCGCAGCCTCTGCAGTCTGCCTGCTCGGCCGGACTTGAAAATAATAGAAAGGAAGTTTTTGTCTATGAAATTATATAATACTCTGTCAAGAAAGAAAGAAGAGTTCGTCCCTGTCCATGAGGGAAAGGTGGGCATGTATGTATGCGGTCCTACTGTATACAATTATATCCATATCGGCAACGCCAGGCCTATGGTGGTTTTCGATACTGTCCGCAGATACCTTGAGTACAAAGGCTATGAAGTGAACTATGTATCTAATTTTACCGATGTAGATGACAAGATCATCAAGAAAGCAAATGAAGAAGGGGTGTCCTCGGCGGAGATCTCAGAGAGATTCATTGTGGAGTGCAAGAAAGACATGGAGGGGCTTAATGTGAAGCCGGCTTCAACACATCCCAAGGCCACAGAGGAGATCGACGGCATGATCACCATGATCAGCAATCTGATCGATAAGGGTTATGCCTATGAGAAGGATGGCACCGTGTACTACCGCACCCGGAAGTTCGGGGATTACGGCCACCTGTCTGGGAAGAACCTTGATGACATGCAGGCCGGAATCCGCATCGCAGTGAGCGATGAGAAAGATGACCCCATGGACTTTGTCCTCTGGAAGCCGAAGAAGGAGGGAGAGCCCTCCTGGCCATCACCCTGGGGAGAAGGGCGTCCGGGCTGGCATATTGAGTGCTCTGTCATGTCTAAGAAATATATCGGCAGCACCATTGATATCCATGCTGGCGGCGAAGACCTGATCTTCCCTCATCATGAGAATGAGATCGCCCAGAGCGAAGCCTGCAATGATGAGAAATTTGCCAAATACTGGATGCACAATGCCTTTCTCAATATTGACAATAAAAAGATGTCCAAATCAGCTGGCAACTTTTTCACTGTGAGGGAGATCAGCGAGAAATACCCGCTGCAGGTGATCCGCTTCTTCATGCTCAGTGCCCATTACAGAAGTCCGCTGAATTTCAGTGATACTCTGGTAGAGGCTGCCAAGAACGGTCTGGACCGTATTCTGACTGCAGTTGACAAGCTCAGGGAATTAAAAGCTACTGCTTCCGGCAGTATGACCGACAAGGATCAGGAGCACGCTGCCGAAGCAAAGAAACTGGTTGGGAAATTTGAAGCCTCCATGGATGATGATTTTAATACGGCGGATGCCATTTCAGCGGTCTTTGAGCTGGTGAAGCTGGCCAATGTCACAGCTGAGGAAGGCTCCCTGGAATATGTGACATGGCTGTATGATACCATTACCCGGCTCTGTGATATTCTGGGCATTGTGACAGAAAAAGAAGAGGAGATGCTGGATGCCGATATTGAGGCACTGATTGAGGAGAGACAGGCTGCAAGGAAGGCTAAAGATTTTGCCAGAGCAGATGAGATCAGGAACATGTTGGCCGAACAGGGTATTATCCTGGAGGATACGAGAGCCGGAGTAAAATGGAAGAGAGCATAAAAAGAGACATGAATGATCCGGAGCTGTCACCGGAGGGATGTCTTCTTGCCCTTTCAGCAGGGGAAGGTGTTCTGAGCCAGGAACAGCTTAAACACTACTCTCCCCTGTCTTTTGCCTACATGGGTGATGCGGTCTATGAGCTTCTGGTCCGCACGAAGATCGTGACCCGGGCCAGCACAAAGCCCAGCCGCTATCATAAGGAGGCTGTCCGTTATGTGAAGGCAGCCGGTCAGGCGGAACTGCTTGATAAGATCAGGCCTCTGCTGACCGGGGAAGAAACCCGGATCGTGAAATGGGGCATGAATGCCAAACCGGCTACTGTTGCCAAGAACCAGTCCCGGCATGATTACCGCATTGCCACCGGCCTGGAGACCCTGATGGGCTACCTCTATCTGAGCGGGCAGGCTGACAGGCTGATCCGGCTGGTCAGGCAGGGGCTGAGTATGATAGACCCAGGAGACTAAGCATATGTCATATGAAGAATTAACAATCATCGGGAGGAATCCTGTACTGGAAGCTTTTCGGTCAGGAAAGACTATAGATAAGCTGTTCATCCTTGACGGATGTCAGGACGGACCTGTAAAGAGTATTCTGCGCGAAAGCAGGAAGCAGAGTACGCTGGTGAGATATGTGTCCAGAGAGAAACTGGATGCTCTTTCGGATAAGGGGAAACATCAGGGTGTTGTTGCCGTGGCAGCCGCCTATGACTACGCCGGGATTGAGGATCTCTTTGCCCTGGCGGAGCGGAAAGGAGAAGATCCTTTTTTTATCCTGTGTGACGAGATAGAAGATCCCCACAACCTGGGAGCCATCATCCGCACAGCCAATATGGCCGGCGCCCACGGGGTCATCATCCCAAAACGCAGGGCAGCAGGATTGACAGGAACGGTGGCTAAAGTGTCTGCAGGAGCACTCAACTATATACCGGTTGCCCGGGTCACGAACCTTTCAAGGACGATTGATGAGTTGAAGGAGAGAGGGATGTGGTTCGTCTGTGGTGATATGGACGGGACCATGATGTACGATCTGGACCTGAAAGGCCCCATCGGTCTTGTGATTGGCAATGAAGGCAGCGGCACAAGCAGACTTGTAAAAGAAAAATGTGATTATATGGCAAGGATACCCACCCGGGGTGATATCGATTCCCTGAATGCCTCGGTGGCAGCGGGCGTCCTGGCTTTTGAAATCGTCAGACAAAGAATAAGAGGGCTGTAATCTCAGCCCTCTCGATATTTTGTCTTCTTAAAGTCATTGACATCACTCTGACTGTGTCTCTCCATGAGATTGACAAGGTCATAGATATCCGGTTCATACCTGGTCAGATAAATCTCGGCCTGGTAGATCAGAATAAGGTTCTTCCTGAAATATGGGGGAACCTTTTCATAATTCTTTAACGGGAGCAGCACATGCTCACCGATCACATGCTTTTCTCTGAAAGCTTTCTCTGTATCCCTTGCAAAATCCAGACAGATCTGCCGCTCTTCATCACTGTCGATCGCTTTCAGGATCATGTCATTCTTGGTCTGCGCTGCATAGGACTGGAGCTTCTTGACCGAAGCCTTATGACGCAGCAAGGTCAGCTGCAGGTATCTGTACCAGGTGTTGCGGAACTTGATATAATACTCTCCGACGCCGCCGGTATAGACATCGATTCCCTTACAGAAATTAAAATTACGCCGCATATAGGTATAATCAAAAAGAATGTTCTGTATGAAGTAACTGATCAGATATCCGGCACGATACAGAAGAGAAGTGAACTTCTCATAATACATGTACTCTTCAAAGTCCACATGCATTCTCCTGATCCGGCGGTGCTTTATCCATCGCTTTACAGTAAAGTAGAGAAACAGTATCAGCAGGACCACTGCAAGAGCACTCTGGTAATAAAAACGGTAGGGTCCCGTCATGAAGACAGATCTTGAAAAACCATAGAAAGCCACGAGCACTGTTGCCAGGGCAGTTATGAACATCTCAAACATAATGTTTTCCTTCCATTATTCAAATAAAAAGCGTAAACCTTTTGACCCTGATATCATATCATATTTCAAGAATAACACAACTTTATCCTTTTATCAATAATGATAACTTTTTGCTCCTGAACAGACAGGCCGGTACAAAATATCGTAAACGGCATAGACCTGGCTTACAGGGGTAGTTTTTTAAAGAAATAATACATCTGGGCAGTGAGTCCGTCACTTTCTTCGAGGGTCTTTCTGGTGATCCAGTCTCCATAGGGGCAGGTTCTTCTCTTTGGGAGATAGTGGGAGTCCAGGAGCAGGAACTTCTTCGTTTTGGGGTTGTAATCAACGATGGCTGCGTAATGGCCCGGAACGTGGGCAACCGCTACATTCCCTGCCTTCAGCTTCTTTTTTAATGTCCCGACAGAGTCGGAACTGCCATTATATGAAAAACCGTAATCGCGTCCGAACTCTTCTGATGCTGCCTCGAAAAACCCGCTGTCTGTCCCGTTGCCCTCAACACGGAACTCTTCTTTTACAGCATAATCTGCCAGAAGATGAGGGTCTGCAAAATGGCCGGTCAGGGTGTAGATGGCATTGAGGGTAGAGAAGATGCCGCACCCGGAGGTGCAGAAATTGTTGGCCTCAGGGTCATCATTCTTTCCTTTTCCATAGTAATCCTTGCCCCAGTCTGCGTCAAACTGGGCAAAGACTCTGAGCCTGGGTTCGTCCAGGATCCTGTCATCCTTTAAAACCAGCCTGGCCCCGGTCTCATTTTGATCAGAAAAAGACAGAATCCCGCCGGTGCCGGGGGCAAGACAGCGTCCTGTCAGATCATCCCTGATCAGGTAAGTATCCTTGTTCCTGACCAGCCTGAAGGTGCCGGCCGATGTCCTTGATCCCCATCTTTTTCTGGATCCGTCAGCCTGAAGAAAACGGCTGGTTCCGGTTTTTGAGATCAGGTAGGTATGATATCCTGCATAGGTCAGGCTTAGATCCAGATTCTTTTCATAGGAAGATCTTTCCGCCGGTGAGACACTGACTGCAGTCTGTTCCGGTGTCAGCTTCTCTCTCCAGGTCACTGAGTATTGTCCGTCAGCGGCAATCTGTTTGTCCCGGCCGTCATAGACCAGACAGTCCGCATAAAAATCGTCATTGGTAATCCAGCCGGTTCTGGTTTCTTTCTTCTTAGTATACTCGATCAGTCTCCAGGAACCATCCCTGTCTATGACCCTGATTCCTGTAAATGAGGGTACGAATTCGTTAAAATCTTCTCCGTCCTGGCCATAGTATACAGCCAGGTCATGCCTTACAGTAGCATAGATCTCATCGGTTTTTCTCTGGTAGCCGTGCCTGTATGCGTAAAGCTGCAGGGGTGTCAGCAGAAGACAGATCTGAAGTGTCGTCAATATAAGCAATCTTTTCTTCAAAACATTCCTCCGGATACAGTGGTGAAAAGACAGTAGATTGCAGTATTATAACATAAATATCCCGGATTGAGAAGAGATTTCTTTTTTTGTTTTCTTAAGCTTATGGACTTGCCGATGGAAATAAGGTATAATTTCTGATGAGAAATTATATGAATAAAAGACCCATCTTTCAGGAGGTGTACATCAGATGTTTGTATCGCGTCGGCCTCTGGCCCCGGTTCTGCTTCCCTGTTTCCTGCTGTCCCTGCTGCTGAGCCCGGCTCTCCTGGGATGCTCTGCCGCAGACAGTCTGAGACCGGCGGAGAAACCGGCGGTTTGCGACCTTTTCGCCATGGATACTTATATGAGCCTGACAGCTTACGGAGAGGGAGCGGAAGAAGCCCTGTCTGCAGCCAAAAAGGAGATCAGGAGACTGGATGACATGCTTTCTACCGGCCTTTCCGGCAGTGAGATCAGCAGGCTGAACCAGGCAGGCAGTGCAGAGATTTCGCCTGACACCTATGCTCTGATCAGACGGTCTAAGGACCTGTATCAGGAGACAGGCGGCCTCTTTGACATTACAGTGTACCCCCTGATGAAGGCCTGGGGCTTTACCGATGGCGACTACAGGATTCCTGACGCAGAGGAACGAAGCAAACTGATGCAGCTCATGGGACCGGACGCCATCAATCTGGACGAAGGCCATGCTTCTTTTTCAAAAGAAGGGATGCAGATCGACCTGGGGGGTATTGCAAAGGGCTATGCTTCAGAACGGGTTATTGAGATCCTCCGGCAGCAGGGGATCAGACATGCCGTGATCAATCTGGGAGGAAATGTCTGCACACTTGCGGATAAACCGGACGGATCTGCCTGGAAGATTGCCATCAAAGACCCGGAAGATCCATCAGGCCATCTCGGTGTCCTGGAGATCAGGGATCAGGCTGTGATCACCTCGGGAAGCTATGAGCGGTATTTTGAGAAGGGCGGCCATAGCTACCACCATATCATTGACCCGGCCACGGGCTGTCCGGCGGAGAGCGGACTCATCTCTGTGACTGTTATCTCTGACGATGCCACACTGGCAGATGGACTTTCTACTGCCCTCTTTATCATGGGCAGGGAGAAAGGAAGTGATTACTGGAGAGAGCACAGCGGGGAGTTTGAGGCGGTTTTCCTGGAGGAGGACGGGACAGTCTATGTGACAGAGGGGATTGCAGACAGTTTTTCCTGCGATCGCCCCACGGAGCTGATCCGGCGCTCTTAAACCGGATCAGTCCAGGAGAATCTTCGCGAGTCTCAATCTCTGACGCAGGATTCTCGGGACTTAAGATCGTGAGAGGAATACGCAAGGTTGACTTCGATCTGATGAAAGGAAAAGAGTATGGGTTTTGCCGATTTTGTTGTGATGGCCTTGCTGGCAGTGGTGGTGCTGCTGGCCGTCAGATCCA